>CALBEY010000091.1 GCA_937888805.1 uncultured Burkholderiaceae bacterium | reverse complement strand
CCCATGACCTCTGCGGCGGCATTAAAAGGTTCGGCCACAATGTAGCCACTGATGCTGCCTGCGGCCAAGGCCGGCAACATATCGGACGGCGCCATAACGACTAGCAACACTTCATCGGGCGCCAAACCACCGGCTTCTTGCGTTTTGACTTTCAAGCCCTGCTGTCTTAACAATGATTGCAAGACCACGTTGTGAATCGAATACCAAAACGGGATCGCCACGCGCTTGCCGCCAAGATCTGACCAACCGTTGATCGCGGGAGCAACCGTAACTGCCGAACCGTTGATGTGATTCCAAGCAACCACTTTGGCGGGAATGTTGCTGTTAAAACGCGCCCAAACGGTCATGGGTGACAACAGATGAACCACGTTGATCTGACCGCTTATAAACGCCTCAGCCAATTGCGACCAACTACGGAACAGGCGTGGCGTTTCTGATTTCAATCCCGCTTTTTCAAAGTATCCGTTGTGGTGCGCAATCAATAACGGCGCGGCATCAGTGATGGGTAGGTAACCAATTCGCACAGGTTCGTAAGATTTTGGTTGGGCTTGAGCATTGAAGGCAGATAACAAGGAAGCCGATCCCGAGGCCGTCAACAAAGCAGCCAACTTTAGAACGTCACGACGTGAACGATATTCAGCGCACATGGGCCAATCTCCTTTGAGACATTAATGGTGGGGGTGAGACCCAAGTCTCAGGCGCGCGGTGCATAACAGGGGCTTTATGCATGGCATGGCGTAAAGCGCTCAAAACCTGTACACGCAACGCTACAAACTCGGCATCCAAGGCGTCTCGAGGCTGGGCTGTGCTGATCTGCCACTGCTGCACCAAGCCAGCTGGCGTACCAGCGAGTAACAACACGCGATCAGCCAACAAGAGCGCTTCATCGATATCGTGCGTCACCATGACAGCGGCGGTTTGGTGTTGATCACGGATCGATAAAAGCAATGATTGCATCTGGGCGCGAGTGATTTCATCGAGCGCACCAAATGGTTCATCGAGCAGCAACACTTTGGGTTGACGGGCGAGACAACGGGCAAGTGCCACGCGTTGCGCCATACCACCCGACAACTGTTCTGGGTAAAGCGCGTGTGCATCAGGCAAACCCACCTGCTCAAGCGCTTGATCGATGCGGTCTTGGCGGGTGCGGCGGCCAAGCTTGGGCTGAGACTTAAAGTCCAAGCCGAACGCGACGTTTTCAGCGACGTTTAGCCAGGGCAATAACCCCGCCTCTTGGAATGCCAGTGCCACTTGCGGATGAGCACGATTCAGCGTCTGACCTTCAATCGAAACATCACCCTGGCTCGCTGGCCACAAGCCAGCCAATACACGCAATAACGTCGACTTGCCCACACCGCTGGGTCCCAACAGACAGACAATCTCACCCGGTGCGACAGAGAAGCTAACGTCAGAGAGCAACGACTGATTACCATTTAAGGACAGCGACAAGCGGTTGACCGTCAGGGCATTAGACGTTCGTGCGTGAGAATACTCAGGTTGTGTAAAAGTAAGCGACATGACGGTGACTGTTTGAGCCAAAACGCCATGGTAGTGGTACTACTTTTAAAACCAAACGAATCAATTTTTAGATGGTTATGTCTTATTAATTAATGACTTATTTGCTTATATTGAAATGGTCGCCAAACCTTACCCATGGCTGGCAACCTGCAAATGAGTCGTTATCGACTGGCTAAACGGGCGCGACAGGCCTGAACCGTTTTAACCACATGGCGCACTGTCGCTTGCCGAATCGGCAAGTCGCTCGCCAGGTGAGTGATTGAGTCCACTTGATCGACCATCTGTTCAATCGTATGGATGGCAAACTCAGCTGAGACACCACTTTCTTGCGCCAATCGGAGCAAATGATCACGATTTATGCTCGCACCCTCTCCACATATATCCATGTGGTGCTGACCCATCGGTCCTTCACTAAATGTCAAATCGAAAGCCGGTGCTAGCTTCCAGCGGCGCTTCTCGTCCAAGCACCATGCAAAATTTTTGGGGTGATCGTCTCGATTGTGAAACAACACATTAAAAACAGCACGCGCGTAGGCCTTTTGTACTTCGACTTGATCGTTGGTCAACGCTCGGGTTGCCCTTAAAAATCCGGTGTAGTCAACCACGCCGGGTAGACGAAAGTCGAGCTGTAATAGGCCCGCTAAGCTGTGCAACGGTACACGCTTAGGGCCAACACGATCAAATCGCGCTGCACCAAATGCCGATAACTTTGAAGAAACATCAAAGTACTGCGTTTGGGGCATGTCGATCTCACAAGCCCGAGCCAATTGGGCATACAGTTGCTCTAGCGCACAAATCTCTTTGTGCTCACCCTGGGCAGGAAACTTTACCAACCAAGGCATTCCAGGCGACTCTGAAGACGTACTGATCTGTCCGGTTGAGATCTCGTAGTGCACCAATGCTTTGGGCCGAGCGCCTTGCGGCGACCCACCGGTTAATGCAAGCTCACGCAGCGAACCTGCTAAATCACCCGATACCGCCAACATGGTTTGAACAGCTAACTGGTTTAAATTCCAATTTGGCGCCTGACCTTCAGATTGGCTAGTCGGCACGAATCGCAAAGCCCCCATGGCACGGTCACCCATGAAAGCCAGACGATCCAAAACGCCGATATTGCGCAAACCGCGTGATCTGAAAAGGCGATCCATCAATAGCTGACCCCAACCATCAGGTAAACAATCAGCGATCAGGCCTGGCAGTCTATTCAAATAAGCGGGGAATCCCGCATAGGCTTGCGCTCGTAACGGCAGATGAATGGGCGAAAGCTCGAGGTTTTGTGTCAGCGCTTGTGGCGTGTATTCAAAAAGAAGGCGCGTGCCATCATCAGCCAATCGGCCAAGGTGCCAATCTTCACCCCAACCACAGTAATAAATGTCCAATTGATTCATGATGACGTCCGGCGAGGCGCACGTTTTCTTTGGGTTAGCTTAAAGGCTCGCTCCATTTGCGCGATAGAATCGATCTTCATGACGAACAAGGGCTCGAGCTCTTGGGCCAATCGCAAAGCAGACACCACCTTGACAAATGTGTCTAACGAAGACTGACCATCTCGCTCTAATTTTTTAATCGCACCCAACGACAAGCCTGTTTTTTGGGCAAGCTCACTTTGCGAGAGCGATTGGGCCAAGCGCTGTGTTCGCAACCGCTCAGCCAAACAGTCCAGAATTTCACTCGGTAAAGATAGTGTAAAGTTCATGAAAATAGCTATTAAATCAAATAATTTGAGTTAATAGCCATTATAGTATCGTTTACATGAAATTTCTAACAGTCAATGTATTTGCCTGTATTTGTCGACCGTTTTGGCGCTTGTCCAGGCTTGTGCCCACAACCAGCTCAAAGACGTCGTTGCGCTGACCTCAAAAAACGAGCCGCTATGTTTTTAAGTAACCCAGATGTCTCAGTATCCGCACCACATCAGGACCAATGTGTTGGTAAAAGGCGTATAGCCCTGAACACAGGTAATTGAGTCCCGACTCGCCAGCGCGGGTTTTGATGATCCGGTTTTTTGGGCACTCACCCCAACAGAGCCTCAAGTAATCACATTGGCGGCACTGCTTGGGCAATGTGTCGCGCTTGGCGGTACCAAAAGACTCTTGTGCTTTTGAAAACGCCAAATCACCGAGGTGGGTGTCTTTGATATTGCCAATCCGGTACTGCGGGTAGACGTAGTTATCGCACGAGAACACTTCGCCATCGTGCTCAACAGCCAGCCCTTTGCCGCAAATTTCAGCTTGGGTACAGGTCTGCGCTGGCAATCCAGCGGCTTGGGCAATCGCCGTTTCAAAGAGATTGACGTGCACACGACCAAAGTCTGTTGCCAACCACTCGTCCCAAACGCCACTCAGAAAAGTACCGTAATCATCAGGGTCTACCGTCCAAGGCGTCACCACAGACAAGGGGTGATCTGGCTTGGCGCGCGGCGAGTCTTGCATGGGTTTCGTGCTTTGCTCAATCTTAGCGGGCGCACTTTCTTTAAAAAACTTAGGTTCAACCGCGGGATTGAATTGCACTCGGGTGGTGCCGAGCTCATCGGCCAAAAACCGATAAACGGCTTTCGGGTGCTTGGCTGATGCCAACCAGGTGCTCACTGTTTCACGAAACGCGTCACTGGTCATGCCGGCGTGAGTGGCCGCTAATAATGGCAGCAAGCTCTCTGTACCGCCATGTTTAAGCGTTGCCAAATCCCCTTCTAAAACCGCTTTAAAGGGCTGGGTGGTTTGCCATTCGGGATGATCTGGCGCTTGTGCTTTAATGCGATCCATCAAAAAAGCCAACTGTCCATAAATGGGTTGCTCGCTCCACAAGGTACCGTCGTTATCAAACACGGCGATGCGATCGCTGACCGGCACAAACGCTGCTGACGTCGGATCGGTCACGCGCGTCACAAAATCGATGATTTGTGCTTTGCTAGGTGACTCATGCCAGTATGGCAAAACATCACTGGCGATCGCCATCGACCCCGTTGTGACACCGCACCACAACAAGCAACCCAATAGAATTTTTTTCATCATCGCTATCCCTAAACTGATGGCAGGCCGAGTAATGGATATGCACAAAATATATTCCATATTTCAGTGCTATCGATTGTTATTGATGTCGGGGGGTTTAGATGGGGGTGAGGCTGACATGTGCGTCCGACCCGCTGACGACGGTCTTGTTACGATAATCAGTATTACTTGGCAAGTACGCTCACGCCAATAACAATTGCAACCAACACCGCAATGATCATTGCGACGCCAAATAAACCAAACCGCGCAGGGGGTCTGTCGGTCGGATCTTTAGGCGCGACCCCCAACCGCTTGTTGACGGCTTGTTGCACCAGTGCGATTTGTGAGCCACGCGGTGTCTGGGCGTAATGTTGCAATAAACAGGCCAAACACTCAGAGGCTTCAGCGTCATCTTGAAGGCCAGCCTCTTGCAAAGCTTGTTCTAGGGCTCTAATGTACAAACCACGCGTATGAAAAGCGTCATCTTGACCAGACTCAAGCGCAGAAATTTGACGCTCTGACAAACGCAATGATTTGCTCAATTGCGCACGATCGACCGCTTGAGATACCCAAGTCTTTTTGAGGCGTTCTGCTAGCAGGCGTTGACAATCTAGGGGGCTTTGCATGCCATCACCGTTAAACCGCTGTTTTTAAAAGTGACTTCTCTATTGTTAATGTAGCGGTTGCAATTTGCTTCAGTCATACGATTCGCGAGTCCACAACGTAAGATCCTAGTTTTATGGTGAGCAGGCTAACAATGTCCTTATGGTCAGGTTGGTAAAAGAAACCTGAAATAAGTAACAAACCTGTCCAAAAGAACGTGTCCTTCGGTACATTAGTCAATTAGATTAAGTTCAGTTTTGCACTATTGTGGTTAGTTTTTAGAAAAATAACAAGATCGATAAGAAAGCAGACAGCTTTGGCGACATACCCGAGCCTCAGGTCATTTTGATTGGCGATGATCCCTCATTGCGGTTTACTTTGTCTTAGGCGCTACGCCGTTATGGCTTTGTGACCATCGACTTTTTTGAGCCACAAGTGTTTTTCGAATGGTTACAAACGGTTGGACCCTGCAAGTCGTGCTTGTTGCTCGACATGAGACTGCCCACCATGAGCGGACTCGAAGTTCAAGCCAAACTTGGTGCGTTGGGTCGGCAACTGCCTATCGTTTTATGTCCGGAAACAGTCACATCAGTGAGGCGGTTACTGGCCTTAAAAAAGGGGCCATCGACTTTTTATTGAAACCATTTCATGAAACCACATTGGTGGCTGCGATCAATAAATCGCGCCAACGGTTTGACAGGTCATCGAGCATCAATCGCTTTCAATTGACGCCTAGAGAGTTGTTGGTTCTTGAACACGTTGCTAGCGGCCTGCGCAGCGAGCAAATCGCCAATCTCTTGGGCTTAAGCGTTCGCACAATCAAAATGCACCGCTCAAATATCCTGCATAAAACAGGGGCTAACACCATGACCGAAGCCGTCGTGATTACTCGACAAACCCCGACTTCGACATAATCGCTCACCATGACTGGCGACCACCTGGTTTTCGTATCAGCGGCAGCGGTTCTGATTATCAGCGCCATCAACACCATCGTTCTAAAACGGCAGCACGGCTGGCGAGAGGGTGAGGTATTCTGGTTTTTTGGCTTAATCGCTTTATCGACCAGCTATGTCGGTTTAGGCACTAGCTTGTGGTTCGGACGTCCCGCCCTAACGATTGCTAATTTGGGATTGATTCTGGCTTATTTGGCCATGAGCTCGCAACTGCGATATTGGCGGTCAGGCAAAACTGATGTGTCTGTATGGCTGGTTGTGGTGGTCATTTTTTACACCGTTTTGCTAGAGACCTTTCGCCAGTATTTTCACTACATCGTACGACTCTACCTGATTCACTCGGTCATGACGGTGATCACGGCATAACTCTTCTGGTCAGCTATCCAATACTACCGAACCAACCAGTCAAAACAACTGATCTTATTGGCCCTCGACATTTGCAGTTGAGTTTTTATGTGCCTCGTCTCGCTTTGTACTCGGGCTGATAAAACCTGAAGCAATCAACACCCAAGTGACGTTGTACGAAGAACCTGTTGCTTAACGCACTATCGCGC
>CALBEY010000090.1 GCA_937888805.1 uncultured Burkholderiaceae bacterium | reverse complement strand
AACACCACGCGAAGCCACGGCATATTGGTCGCCAGTGCTGATCAGCGCCAGCCAGCGGCGCTGCGGGTGGTAGTTGCGCAGCGGCTTGTCTTCAAGCGACAGGCGCAGGTTGCGCGCCAAAGGAGGACCTTGACGCACGGCAAAGACGCCCGCTTTTTCACGCGGGTGGTTGATCATGGTGGCAATGTCACCCGCTGCAAAAATATCAGGATCGGTGACTGTTTGCAGCGTGTCAATGACTTCAATAAACCCGTCGGCATCAAGCGCTAGACCGGTGTCTTTTAGCCAACTCGCACCACCGGCGCGGGTTACCCAAATGACTTCATCAGCCAAATGGTGTTTGCCATCGATGGTCGTTAAGCCCTGATCGTCTACGGCGGTAACGGCAGCATTGACATGCAAGGCCACACCACGGGATTGAAGCGTGCGCGTAAAGCGCTGCTGCACCGAGTGATTGTGGGTTGGCAGGATGCTGGCACCACGGGTGAATAAACTGAATGTCAGCGCATTGGGATCTTGGTTAAGAAGGCTTAACTCTTGGCGCAGGCGGTGTTGCATGGCCAGCAGCAGTTCGACCCCTCCTGCGCCACCGCCCACTAGGGCAATGTGCATCGGTCCGGGTCGAGTTTGCACCCGCGCCAGTAGCGCCAGCCATCGCTCGTTGAATTGACGGATGGGTTTGACGGCAACGGCACGCGTGCCGTTGCCGCCAGCGTCGGTGAGCTTGGGGGTAGAGCCAATGTTGATCGAGAGCCGGTCGTAACGAACCGCTGGGCGGTCGCGGCAAAGAACCTCATGGGCGTGACGGTCAAGGCCAACCACTTCACTACGAAAAAACCGCGCACCGGCAAACTCTGCCAAGCGGCGCAAATCAATGTGCACCTCATCATAGGTGTAATGACCCGCCACATAGCCCGGCAGCATGCCAGAGTAGGGTGTGTGCGTGTCACGGCAAACCACAGTTAGACGCACGCCTGGCATCGGCTTCATCGCAAAATTTCGAAGCACACCCACATGGGTGTGACCGCCACCGACCAGCACAATGTCGCGCAAGATCGGCTGCGTGATTTGTTTCATCACATTCCTTTAAGCAACCCGACCGCCGGTACGTAACAGCGACGCAATGCCAAACGGGTTGTGGTGTATTTTTTGAATAAAGACTGCAGCGTGAAAGTAGGGCGCGGCTTATCCCACAAAGTGTTCGTTAAACCAATACCAGTACCAGCATCCGTATCAAAGCCAAACACAAAGCGGTCACGACCATGATCAAACGTGGGTTGCGGGCGGATACGCAAAAAGAGGATTGACATCAAGTGCGTCGGGCTCCAATCCAATGGGATTTGGTGTGTTTGGTCAGTGATCGAATTCAAGTATACCCATGAAAATCGCACCATAACCCCGCGTTCTTTAATGACTTGGGGACCAATAAGACGCTGTTAATGACCTGCGGTTATTTTGCGAAAACAGCCTAAATGGCATGGCTTTAGTAAGACGTGTTGAAAAAATTTGGTCGGTCCGTTGGATGATTCCATGCGTTACAACTTAGTCGTCGACAGGTCATATGAATACAAGTAGTATCAATTTAAGGTTCTTTGGTGGATAGAAGTCTGAGTTGATCTTCTACTGGTTGAATCTCGCAATGGTATTGGCCGTTGCGGTGCGGTTTTACCCAGGATTAATGATCATGTTTGGTTTCTTCTTCGACAGGGGGTTAGAGCACTTGCGCCAACCCGATAGAGCCCCGCGGTGTTACGAACTGACCGATGCGGAACGCGCTGAAAAAGTGCTTCAATTGGGTGTTTTAAATCGCGGTATTTACGCACCACAAGTCAGTGGCGAAACAGCCTCGACGGCCAGAACAGCGCGCTAGCCCATTTTTTACGCAATTCTTTGCCTTGGTAAGAGGCTTGGGGCCCTGGTTGTTTTTGCGGGGGTCTTTTAATCGTGTGCTTATTTTTTTAGTCCAAGCCTTGGGTCAGCGCATTGCGAATGAACTGTTTCTCGTAATGGCGGTTGCGCCTGTTTTTCTTGGCTGATGCGCGTTGTTGTTGGCGCTTGTCGACAACAATCCGATCCAATGCGCTTAGATCATCAAGGGCTCGTATGTCTCTTGGCGAGTTGCGACGCGTCATGTCGGTTGTCTAAGTGGTGGTTGTTGTGGTTTGAGGCTTTTTGTTTATTGAGCTATTGTGCCAAAAAATTTTGTTAAATACGCGATTATTTGACGCGACTCAGATGTTTTGTCTTTCCCATGAAAACTCACTTCGAAACGCCCGAGGAAATCCGCCAGCAGATCTGGAAAGAGCTTGGACGAGCCAGTCAAGACCGTCACCATGCTTGGCGCAGATGCG
>CALBEY010000089.1 GCA_937888805.1 uncultured Burkholderiaceae bacterium | reverse complement strand
TGGCGATGATGATGATGACGGTGAAACCGTCACCACTGATAATGGCAACGGTGGCCATGCAACAATTGCAGTAAACCAGGCAGCGGACGCTGCTGTCATTGCGAAGCCAAGCGCTTAGCAAAGACCACCATCTCAGACCTGAGGTGGTTTTGTGGTTGTACTGACGAAGGGCCCGATCAATGATCTGGCCCTTTTCGCATTTTGTCATTTTTTTCTCTTGGTTATTTGTTCCTTTTTCCCCTAGAAAATTGAACAAATATACAACCCATTTGACCGCTTGAAAAAGGCCTGAGAGGCCCTTTCTAATTGAATTTCGTACTCATTGATTCCGAAATTTACGGCCTTTGATTCCGAAATTTACGGCCTCTTATTCCAAAATTTACGATGCACTCTTAAGTCTCTGTATTTTTATTCCACGTTGACGAATTGGTCGCCCATCAGGATACTGAATTATCAATTTATTCATTCTGAGGGGATTTGGTATGTCTCACGCAACAGGTCAGTATTTGCCTTTTAAGTCGCCACTGCGCGAACCGACACGTCGTCTTCCCAAAGGTTCGGTCGATTGTCACTTCCACGTGTTCGAGGATCCTGCCAAATATCCCTTCACTGAAAATCGCTCTTACACGCCGACGTTGGCGCCTTGGGCGGCATTTGAGGCGATGAATGATTTGATTGGTGCGGACCGTGCGGTGCTGGTGCACCCCTCAGTCTATGGCCATGATCACGCAACTTTTGTTGATACCTTAAAAGCCCATCCGCATAGACTGCGTGGGGTGGCTGTGCTTAAGCCTGACGCAACATCTGAGGAAATTGCTGCCCTTGACGCCATTGGCGCCAAGGGCACACGATTGAACGTATTGTTTGCTGGGGGTAATCAGCTCAGCGATGCGCAAGCGTTGGCCAAACAAGTGGCCCCATTTGGTTGGCACTTGCAGTTTCTAGCCGATGTTGCCGCTAACCCAGAATTGCCCGTGTGGGCTTCAAAGTTAAATGTTCCGGTGGTGTTCGATCATTTTGGTCATCCGAGCGTGTCCGATTGCAAGCATCCGGGTTTTAAAAATCTCTGCGCTTTGGTTAAAGAGGGCCAAGCGTGGGTCAAAATTTCAGGTGCTTACCGAGTGGTACCTTCGGATGGGTGTTGGCACGCTATCGACCCGTTCGTCGAGGCTTTACTGAATGCCAATCCTGAGCGCTTGGTCTGGGGTACTGACTGGCCCCATCCGAGTATCAGCGAGCCAATGCCCGATGACGTGGACTTGGCAGAGATGGTATTTCGTTGGTTGCCCGACCAAGCCCTACGTGAACAGGTCTTGGTCAAAAATCCCGAGGTGCTATATGGATTTCCCCAATACGGTGAAGGTCGCTGATCCCGTACTGTGAATGGGTGTAGGCCACTAAGCAGATATTGATCAAAAATAAAACAGCGAAGTGCCATGCTTTACATAACCAAATTGCCGTTCAAAAGGCATCATCCACACCGCAGATATTAATAAGGAATAAAACCATGTTTAAACGTCATTTTTTGTCATCGATCGTCGCTCTTGGCTTGACAGCTGCGGTTGGACTACCTAGCGTAGCGATGGCTCAAACAATCATGAAATTTGGCTGGACCACGGGCGAGGGCGAGACCGATCCCTATGCCACTGGTGCGCGCAATTTCAAGGCTGCCGTAGAAAAGCTTTCCAAAGGCAAAATAGAAGTCCAGCTTTTCCCCAACCGCCAGCTTGGTGACGAGAAGCAGATGTTAGAGGGTCTGCGTTTTGGCACGCTTGATGGTGCTGTTATCACCAACGCCGTGATTGCCCAAGTAGAACCGGCTTTTCAGGTCAATGACTTACCCTTTCTTTACGCCAGTGAGGCACAAGCACAGAAAGTGCTGGATGGCGAAGTTGGTGCTGAGTTAGCAGCGCGTTTGTCTAAAAAGGGTATTTTGGCACTTGGCTTTATGGAAGGTGGTTACCGCCAAATGATCAACAATAAGCAACCGGTCTCAACGCCTAGCGACGTTAAGGGTGTCAAGTACCGCGTCATGCAAAACCCCGTGTTTATTGACATGTTTAACTCCCTGGGCGGTGCTGCAGTGCCCATGGCTTGGGGTGAAACCTTCACTGCGGTTCAGCAAGGCACGGTAGACGGGCTTGAAATCCCATTGGCTGTGATCAGTGCCAACAAGTACTACGAAGTGACTAAATTTCTGTCGTTGACCAATCATACCTACTCCATGATTGGGCTGTTGGTTTCCAAGCGATTCTTTGACAAACTGCCCCCAGATTTGCAAGCTGTTGTTGTTGAGGCCGCAAAAATAGCGACTGCCGAGCAGCGACGGTCCTCGGCTGCGAATCAACAGGTAATCATTGATAACTTGAAGAGCAAAGGCATGCAAGTCAATGCGATTGGCGACACAGCGGCTTTCAGAACAGCCGTGCAGCCAATGTATGAGAAAGCCAAGCAAGCGGTGGGTGATCAGTTGATGCAGCAAACACTAAATGCTGTGAAGTAATGTTCTCAGAAAGAATGCCCGCTGACAGCGGTAAGTTACGGGTCTTCTTTGACCGCCTAGAGACCGCACTGAAATTTGGTGCTGTTCTCTTGGCGCTTTTGATGCTTGGCGCGTTAGCCCTTCAAGTTTTTATGCGTTATGTCTTTGGGCAGGCGCTATCTTGGAGTGAGGAGCTGACACTGCTGTGGTTTGCTTGGTTGATTGTCTTTACCAGCGCGGTTGGCTTTCGGCGTATGACCCATGCACGCATGTCATTGTTACTTGATTTGTTGCCAGCAGTTGCGCGCCGTTTTGCAGAACGTTTGATTGCAGTGTTGGTGCTGCTACTAAGCGCCTATCTTACCTTTGGTGCTTGGCACTACTTTTCTGAGACGATTGATTCGGTGTCGCCTGCTATTGGCTACCCGGTTGGTTTTCTTTACGGGGCGGTGCTGGTGTTTGGGATTTTGATGGCGGTGTTTTCTGTTGAGCGCATCTTAACCGCAGGACAGGGTTTGGATGAGTAGCACCGTTTGGTTACTAACGGCTGGTTTCGGGGTGTTGATTCTGGCTGGTGTGCCATTTGCCTTTGCGATTGGTATGGTGGTGGCTGCTTCCTTGGTGCTGGCAGACATCGATCCAATTTTGTTGCCACAAACTTTCATGGCGGCGACGCAGTCGTTTTCTTTGTTGGCCATCCCTTTTTTCATGATGGCCGGTGAGCTGATGTCAGCGGGCGGGTTGTCGCAGCGATTGATTAAGGTCGCTGATGTGTTTGTGCGTCATTTGCGCGGTGGCTTGGGGCACGTGACTGTCCTGGCGGCAGCGGTATTTGCGGCGATTTCAGGTTCGGCACCAGCAACAACGGCTGCGATTGGTGCGATCATGATTCCTGCCATGGCTGAGCGCGGCTACAGCAAGTCATTTGCTACCGCGCTGGCTGTCAGCGCGGGGGTTTTGGCCCCCTTAATCCCACCCTCGATTGCGTTTGTGATTTGGGGGGTGATTTCTGAGCAATCGATCTCCAGGCTCTTTAGCGCAGGTATCTTGCCTGGCATATTGATGGCATTGGCACTCATGACCATATGTTGGTGGCACGCCAAACGACACCGTATTGCTTTACTGCCACGAGCTAGCCTGAAAGAGGTTTGGCAGGCGCTGCGCGAGGGTGTTTGGGCATTGTTGGCACCAGTGATTGTGCTTGGCGGTATTTATGGTGGGATTTTTACCCCAACCGAAGCGGCGGTGGTGAGTTGTGTCTACGCTTTACTCGTGGGTGGGTTCATTGAGCGTCGCTTGAAATGGTCAGTCGTGCCTGCAATCATTTGGCGCTCGTTGAAAGTCACGGCCATTGTGATGGCCATCATCGTGTTTTCTGCAGGGTTTGGTGTGTTGATTGCGCAAGAGCGTCTGGCGCCCGAATTGGCGACTTGGTTAGCCGCCAATATTGAGCAGCAGTGGATCATGCTGTTGATACTCAATGCCACGTTCTTTGTTTTGGCTGCCATCATGGATGAGATCGCCATCATGATTGTCTTTGGCAGCATGTTGATGGCGATTGCATCGGCTTATGGCGTTGACCCCATTCACTTTGGCACCATTATTGTCACTAACGTCGCCATTGGTATGGCATCGCCACCCATTGGTTACTGCCTGTTTGTCGGTGTGGCGGTCAGTGGCTTAAAGCTCGGTCAAATTGCCAAATCGATTTGGCCCTTCATCCTTTGTATGATTGCGGTCTTGATGCTCGTGACTTACGTGCCAGCCTTTTCGTTGGCGCTGCAGCCCTGAGACTAAAACCCCAATTTCAGGCCTAAAGATCTGTTTTAATCCCCGTGATGGTTTTTGATACGGCTCGTGGGTCACGCTGGGGCCATCGGCCTGTTTGTACCGTGGCGATAAAGTTGGCCAACAGGGCGTTAAAAGCATCAGCTGCTTCTAGGTTCATGGTGTGACCGCAATTCGGGATCACGGCCAGTGCCGCACTGG
>CALBEY010000088.1 GCA_937888805.1 uncultured Burkholderiaceae bacterium | reverse complement strand
ACCATCGCTGGACACTAAGACATTTCTTACTGACAATAGCAGTGAGTACGCCAAACTTCAATTAATTTGCAAAGACTATGTTTAACCGAATTGAGACTGGCTAGGAATGCACTAAAAACAATTGCGTTTTGAACGAAAATCTGCCCCAACAGATTGGAGAGAAGATGGCTTGATCCTGAGGCTACGAGAGCGATTTCTGTCGCCCTATTTAAAAAGACCGCGATGCTCAGTGCCATTATTGATTGGTGATGCTTGACAACAAATGGAGACCGGCGTGACCTTACACCCTAAAATTGCCGACCTATTGGCATCCATTCAAGCCAGTGGGCGTCCTAGCTTTCATCAGTGCACTCCCGAACAAGCGCGCGATGTGATGGCCGCTAGCGCGGCCGCCCTTGGCAATGGTCCTGCTGTGCATGGCGTCTCGTCCATTGACGTGCCGGTTCGATGGGGCAGATTGCCCGCCGCGCTTTATCGCAGCGGACCCACTGAGTCCGGTCTGATCGTCTACTTACACGGTGGTGGTTGGTGTTTGGGCACCTTGGCCGAATTTGATGCTCTCGCGCGCCTACTCTGCCAACACAGTCAATGTGCGGTTTTGTTGCTGGACTATCGATTGGCACCAGAGCATCCCTATCCCAGTGCCCTCGAAGACACGATCGACAGCATTGAATGGGCCTATCAAGAACGTGAGTCACTCGCTGGATCTGCTGTGCCTTTGGTGATTGCCGGAGACAGTGCCGGTGGTAATCTAGCAGCCATTGCCGTTAATGCACTGAATCATCGCATTCCAATTGCCAAGCAGTTGTTGGTTTACCCAGTCACAGATTGTGATTTTGAGACGGATAGTTACAAACAATTCAGCGAAGGCTATTTCTTATACAAGCGCGACATGCAATGGTTTTTCGAGCACTACGCACCGGGCGCCGACTGGACAGATAAACGTATCTCACCCCTGCGCGATGAGAATCTAAAATCACTACCATCGACTTGGATTGCCATTGCTGACCACGACGTGCTTCGTGATGATGGTGTTCGCTACGCCCAAGCACTCAAAGCCAACGGTATTGATGTAGAACTGCAGGTTTATGCCGGCATGACACATGGTTTCATCCGAATGGCCAATCTCATTGATGTGGCCCACCAAGCGGTGTGTGACATGGCGGCAGCAGCACGCGACGCGTGTCAAAAAAACAACCAAACAACAGTCTAACGACACAGAGGAAAACAGATGACTGCACCCCAATCAACCCAGCCGTATGACGTGATCGTCATTGGCGCCGGCTTTGGCGGCATGTACGCACTTCATCGCTTGCGCAAATTGGGTTACCGAGTGCGAGTGCTCGAAGCCGCCGACGGCGTGGGTGGTACCTGGTATTGGAACCGTTACCCTGGGGCGCGCTGCGATGTTGAAAGTCTTGAGTACTCATACTCATTTGATAACGACCTGCAGCAAGAGTGGGAATGGCCTGAACGGTTTTCTGCGCAGCCTGATATTGAAAAGTATGCCAATCATGTGGCCGATCGTTACGATCTTCGCAAGGATATTCAGTTCAACACTCGCGTTCAATCTGCCGAGTTTGATCAAGAGTTGGCCTCTTGGTCCATTCGTGCGGTCGACGGTGACACGTTCACCGCACAGCACTTGGCACTTGCTGTTGGTAACTTGTCGTTGCCACGAGTGCCGAATTTTCCCGGGCTTGATCAATTTAATGGCCGTTGGTTTCACACCGGCCAATGGCCCAAAGAAACCATTGATTTTTCGGGTCGAACGGTTGGTGTGATTGGCACAGGCTCGTCAGGCATACAACTGATTCCCATCGTGGCACAACAAGCCAAGCAACTGTACGTGTTCCAGCGCACCGCCAATTACAGTGTGCCCAGTATGAACCGGCTTCTCACGCCCGAGGTGGCCCTGCCACACAAGGCACAGTACCCCGCGTGGCGCGAACGCGCCAAAGACACGCCTTTCGGTATTGCTGGACATGCGCCACCGGAGAAGTTTGCCGCTGACGATGGGTTTGAGGAGCGTCAACGCCTCTTTGAAACCAAGTGGAAAACCGGTGGCAACATCAGTTTTCTCTATGCCTACAAAGACTTGCTCACCGATCAGGCAGCCAATGACCTGGCGTGTGAGTTTGTTCACGACAAAATTCGTGCCACCGTCAAAGACCCGAAAGTCGCTGAATGGCTGGTGCCCAACGATCACCCAATCGGTACCAAGCGCTTGTGTCTTGATACCAATTATTACGAAACCTATAACCGTGACAACGTGCGTTTGGTTAATGTGCGTCAAGCGCCCATTGAAGCCATTACCCCTGATGGTTTGCGCACCACTGACGAGCACTACCATTTAGACGACTTGATCTTTGCCACGGGCTACGACGCCATGACTGGCGCTATCCTTGATATGGATATTCGTGTCAAAGGCGGGGCTCGTCTGGCCGAGGCTTGGGAACATGGCCCCAAAACCTACTTGGGTGTGATGGTCAACGGCTTTCCGAACTTAGCGATCATCACAGGTCCCGGCAGTCCCGGGGTTAAGTCCAACATGATCTCCGCCATTGAACAACACGTCGACTGGATCGCTGATTTGGTTGAACACATGAGTCGCACCGGCAAGGCCACCTTCCAAGCACAAGCCGAGGCTCAAGAGCAATGGGTCAAGCACGTCAATGAAGTCGCTGATCAAACGCTCTACCCAAAAGCCAACTCTTGGTATGTTGGTGCCAACATTCCAGGTAAACCACGGGTGTTTATGCCCTATGTGGCGGGTCTCGATAAGTATCGCAAAATATGCGACGAGGTGACCCGAGACGGCTATCGCGGGGTCTCGATCAACTGATTTCGCGTCTTGGTCCAGCGGCGAGTCTCAGGGTCGTGGCATTTTTTGGTGCCTAAACGATCACCACCCACTAGCCGAAACTTTCGGGTAGTCTCGCCGTGTGTTAGAAAGTTAAGATAGGCTTATGCGAATGGAATGGCCATGAACCAACCGCTCGTGAATCAACAAGTAGACTTTATTGTGGTGGGCGCTGGCGCCGCGGGTTGCCTTTTAGCCAATCGGCTGTCAGCCGATCCCGCGATTTCAGTGTGCTTGATTGAAGCCGGCCCACCGGACCGAAACCCTTACATTCACATCCCTGCTGGCTTTATCAAAGTCGGCCATGACCCCGCTTATACGTGGGATTTTCAGACAGCGCCATCCGCACAGACGCTTGGTCGCCGAGTCATCACCCGCATGGGCCGTACCTTGGGTGGCTCAAGTTCGATTAACGGTTTTAATTACACGCGCGGCATTGCTTCTGACTATGACGCTTGGGCCGCGCTTGGCAATACGGGATGGTCGTACGCTGATGTGTTGCCTTATTTCAAAAAAACCGAACAACGCTTGGGTGAACACGACCCATACTATCGTGGCAGCCAAGGCCTGCTACCCATCACCGACTGCGACTGGCGCCACCCTCTATGCGACGCCTTTATTGAGGGAGCGGCTGAACACGGATTACCCACAAATATTGATTACAACGCAGCCAGTCAGCGCGGGGCGGGTTACTACCAGCGCTGGATTCACAAAGGTCGACGAATTAGCGCTGCCCAAGCCTTTTTAAAACCGGCTAAGAATCGACCCAATCTACAAGTCCTCACCCATGCACAGGTGTTGGCGCTGACCTTTGACGGCAAACGCGCCACTGGCGTTCAATTGCGGCGAACAGCAAGCAAACAGATTGAAACCTTTGAAGCGCGTCGCGAAGTCATTCTCAGCGCAGGCGCTGCCAACACCCCGAAGTTATTACAACTGTCTGGTGTCGGCCCTTCCGAATTATTGGCGCAATATGGCATTAAACCCATTCATGACATCAAGGGGGTGGGTGCTAATTTCCAAGATCACTTCATGGTGCGTTCAGTGGTACGCGTTAAAGGGATCAAGACGTTGAATTCGGTCGCCCGAGGACTACCGCTAGCCGGACAAGTGCTGCGTTGGCTGCTGCGCAAACCCAGTATCTTGGCCATCAGTCCTTCTGTGTGTTTTGCGTTCGAGCGCTCTTCAGCCAATGTCAGCGAGCCTGACTTACAGTTTCACTTTTCACCAGGCAGCTATGCGGCAGGCATTGCCGGCCAGCTCGACACCTTCGAAGGCATGACCCTAGGGTTCTACAACACAAGGCCCAAAAGCCGAGGCTTTGTCCGAATACAGTCGCCCGATGCGTCTGTGTTGCCGCTGGTACAGCCTAACTATCTCGATGACGAAGGCGACCGCCAAGTGGCGATCGACGGCTTGCGACTGGCTCGCCAATATTTACACAGCAAGGCACTGTCGTCCTACATTGACGGCGATGATTTTCCACCCGCTTCTGCCACCAGTGACGATGAGCTTCTCACATGTGCGCGCGAACGCGGTGGCACGGCATGGCATTTCATGGGCACCTGCCGCATGGGACCAGCAAACGATCCCGCTTCAGTGGTCGACGCCTCATTACGCGTGATTGGCCTACAAAATTTGCGGGTGGTGGATGCTTCTATTATGCCCAACATGCCATCGGGCAACACCGGCGCGCCAACCATGATGATTGCTGAAAAAGCCGCTGACCTGATACTCGGCCAATCCCGATGATTCAAGTCATCGCCAACCAAATCCTTAAAGACGAGACAAAACCATGTTTGCAGATATCAGTATGAAAGATCGGCGTGTATTAATCACCGCCGGGGCAAGCGGCATTGGCCTTGAGATAACCCGTGCTTTTAGTGGCGCAGGCTGTCGCGTCATGATCTGCGATATCGATGAAGTGGCGCTCGCCACAGCCAAGCGCGAATTGCCAAGCTTAGTAACCATCAAAGCAAACGTGGCCGACGAGGCCAGCGTCAAAGATTTGTTTATCCAGGCCAAAGAAACGCTGGGCGGCTTGGATGTTCTCATCAACAACGCTGGCATCGCGGGACCAACGGGTCCCGTGCAATCTCTGAGCAAAACCGATTGGGATCAAACCCTCGCGGTCAACATCACCAGTCAATTTCTCTGCGCCCGAGAAGCCGTGCCGCTATTGAAGTCTTCAGCCCATGGCGTGATCTTAAACCTGTCATCAGCTGCTGGCCACTTGGGATTTGCTGGACGCACGCCTTATTCCGCGTCGAAATGGGCTGTGGTTGGTTTCACAAAATCACTGGCCATCGAGCTCGGTCCGTTTGGTATCCGGGTCAATGCCATCTTGCCTGGTGCCGTCGATGGACCACGAATTCGTGCCGTGATCGCCGCCAAAGCAAAAACATTAAATGTTCCTGAGGACGTCCTGACCAAACGACACGAACAGCAGGCAGTATTGGGGCGCTTAATCCCTGCGCGCGATGTTGCCAACATGGCGCTCTTTGCCGCCAGTGACGCGGCTCGTAACCTTACCGGCCAAGAACTCGTGGTTGACGGTCACACCCAAGCACTGATCTAAGTCTCACGCCATGAACTTGCACAACCTTCTTCAGTGATATCCCTTAGATGCTAAGCAATGCGTTGACTTAAACGGGTCTTGTCGGAATAATTATTGGGACGGTTTAAGCATAAAAACCGCAAACCTTTGAAACGTCCAAACTGCCAAAGGGAATTTTTGAGACAGTCGTTGTGACTTAATTGGCTTCGATATGTTGTCTCAAAAATCGCCAAGGACGCCGACTGCAACCTAAGGAAACGAGGAAGACAATGAAGAAACTTTTAACCACCGCAGCAGCAACTGCGCTGCTGTTTACCGCTCAGCCTGAGCCAGCATTCGCATCGAAAACAATTGATGTTGCCAGTACTTTCCCAAAGAACATGGTTTTCTTGGGTGAAGGCGCTGAGAATCTTTCAAAACTGTTGTCCGAAGTTTCCGATGGCAAACTTAATCTGAAAGTGTATGGTGCGGGCGAGCTGGTACCCCCGCTTGAGGTTTTCAACGCTGTTAGCACCGGCGCGGTTGATGCCGGCTGGGATTGGATTGGCTATTGGGGCGGTACCGTCCCAGTTACTGGCCTGATGGGCGCGATGCCGTTTGGCCCGACCCCCGAAGTATTTTTGGGTTGGATGTGGGAAGGCGGTGGACGTGAAATTCTCCAAAAGGCATACGATCCCTTCAATGTTCAGGTTTTCCCTTGCCACTTGACGGCGCCTGAGCCAGGCGGCTGGTTTAACAAAGAAATCAATTCGGTCGATGATTTCAAAGGCCTTAAAATGCGCATCTCCGGCCTTGGCGGAAAGGTGCTCAACAACTTAGGTGCCTCAACACAGTTGATTGCGGGTGGTGAAATTTTTGTGGCGCTAGAACGTGGTCGCATTGAAGCCACAGAGTTCTCCTTGCCGATTATTGATCAATCACTGGGCTTTCAAAACGTTGCCAAGTATTATTACTTTCCAGGATGGCACCAACCAGCCAGCTGGAACTCACTACTCATCAACAAAAACGTTTACAACAAGCTTTCTGATCTAGAAAAAGAACAGCTCGAGGTTGCTTGTAAAGCCAACGTTGTGTACACCATGTCTGTGGCACCAGCCGCTCAGATGCCAGTGCTCGAGAAGTTCAAGGCCGGAGGGGTCGAAGTCCGACGCTTTCCACCACAGGTCTTGCAAGTACTTAAAGCAGAATCAGCCAAAGTCCTGGCAGCAGAAGCCAAAAATGATCCCCTTTTCAAAGAGGCCTACGAGTCATTGGTTAAGTACATGGACAGCGTGAACCAGTGGCATAATCTCCAGAGTCTGAGCACTAACTAAGCATGACAGACTCCGCAACAAGACCGGCGGTGGAAGCCGCCGGACCTGCGCGAAATGCGGTGCAACGGCTGGGTCAAGTGCTGATGATGGTCGGCGCTTGGCCCGGACGGATCAGCTCTTGGTTGATTTTGCCAATCATTTTTTGCGTCCTAGCCGCTGTCATTGGCGGTATTTTGCGACTCTCTCAACTCGCCACTTGGGACCATTCGATTTTGTTATTCGGTGACCAGCTGAGCATTATTGGATTGACTGAGTTGCAGTGGCACTTATTGACCGTCATGGTGATGCTCGGCGGCGCCTATGCCTTAGAGCAAGACAGACATGTCAGGGTTGATATGATGTACGCCAAAGTCAGTCCAAAATGGCGGGCAACCATCGATACCATTGGCGATCTGTTCCTTCTTTTGCCCTTTTGCGCCATCGTGGCATGGCTCTCTATTCGCTTTGTCGATATGTCGATTCGATCAAACGAGCAGTCTGATTACGGCGGCCTAATCGACCGTTACTTGGTGAAATCTTTTGTGCCGATCGGACTAGGCCTACTCTTTTTAACGGGCTTTGGTCGTGTCCTGCGCAATCTTGGATTTCTGATGAGCAGAAACAGCCCCACAAGCGGTGCCAATTCCGCCACCAACTGATACTTTGAGGTGATTCGTGGGCGATTATTTTTTGCCGATCATGATGATGCTTGCGTTAATCGCAGGTATCTTTTCTGGCTACCCCGTGGCTTTACTGCTTGCTGGTATTGGCGTCTTATTTAGCTTTTTTGGCGGTATCAATATCATGTTCCTGGGTACGGTTGTTAACCGTATCTTCAGTGGAACGCTGTCGAATTGGTTGCTGCTGGCCGTCCCACTTTTTATTTTTATGGGCTTGATGCTTGATAAGTCTGATGCTGCCAGAAAGCTTTTACTGTCCCTTGAAAGGCTTTTCGCTGGCATGCGAGGTGGCCTAGCCATTTCGGTAGCACTGCTAGGTATTGTCATGGCCGCCTCAACCGGTATCGTTGGCGCCTCGGTGGTCCTGCTTGGTGTACTTGCTTTGCCCGTCATGCTCAAACAAAAGTACGACAAAGGCTTAGCGGCTGGTTTGATTTGTGCGTCAGGCACCTTGGGCATCCTTATCCCACCATCCATCATGTTGGTGCTGGTCGGCGACATTTTGGGTATCTCTGTGGGTGACTTGTTCCTTGGCGCCATTTTCCCAGGTTTACTTCTCGGTGTTCTTTACATTATCTACATCATCGCGATCGCCTTTTTCTTCCCACACAAAGCGCCCGCTGGCGTGGTTGATGCAAACGACGCCAGACCCCTTTGGTTCGCCTTAGCATGTGATTTGGTTGCGCCTGTGCTGCTGATCATGGGTGTGCTCGGTTCAATTGTGCTCGGCATTGCAACCCCGACAGAGGCAGCTGCCATTGGTGCTTTTGGCACCATGGTGATCGCGGCTTTTTCAAAGCAACTCAATTGGGCAAACATCAAGTACTGCGTTTACGAAACCGGTAAGACAACATCCATGATTCTCTGGGTCGCCATCGGTGCCACCTGTTTTTCTGTGATTTTTAAACGCATCGGCGGCGACGCCATGGTGAAAGACGCTGTCCTGTCGATCGCGTCGGGTCCCTTTATGACGCTGTTCATCATCATGTCGATCATCTTCCTGCTCGGTTTCTTTTTAGAGTGGATCGAGATCAGCTATATTGCTCTGCCGTTGTTCGCGCCCATTGTGGTTGCCCTGGATTTCGGCATGTCTAGCGCAGATACTTTGGTTTGGTTCGC
>CALBEY010000087.1 GCA_937888805.1 uncultured Burkholderiaceae bacterium | reverse complement strand
GGAGATCCCAGACGTAATCGAGCCATCGGACACGCGAAGGTTCAATCCAATCCAAGAGACCTTTCAGAACACCCTCAATAGCGACGGCGACGCTGGTTGGCGACGACGCCTGCGAGCAGCGCCGCTGCCAACAAAAACATCAGCTCTTTGTCCGGACGCTCTGCGATGACTTCGACTGACACAATTTCAAAGCCCTGTTCAAAGCCTAATTTTTCAGCACGGCTGTTAAATTTAACCTGCATGATGCGCATGCGATCGCCCTCTGGCATCACCATCAAGCCCACATTTTTAAGTCGTTCGCGGGCGCTGCCCTGTTCTCCTAGTGGCAGCAAGACGCCCTTCTTAATTTCCTTGCCGTCGAGGTTCATGCCCTCGATCCAGAGGCGCTTTGAAGCGCCAGCTGGTGCGGCTTCAACCAATTGCGTCAGCTGGCTGGCCGGTACGTTAACGTATGGGGGGTAGACCATATCCCACCAGAAACCAGGACGGAATAAGGTGAAGGCCACCAGCAAAAGCGCCACACTTTCGTACCACTTTGAGCGCACCACAAAGTAGCCCTGCGTCGCCGCAGCAAACACCAACATGGCAATGGTCGCGCTAACCACAGTCAATATCAGGTGGAGCGGACCATCCAAGCCGATCATCAGCAACTGGGTGTTAAAGATAAACAGGAATGGCAAGATAGCTGTCCGCATGCTGTAGAAAAATGCGGTCACACCAGTCTTGATTGGGTCAGACTTTGCGATCGCCGCGGCGGCGAAAGATGCCAAGCCAACGGGCGGTGTAACGTCAGCCATCAAACCAAAATAGAAAACAAACATGTGAACCGCAATGAGCGGAACAATGAGCCCGCTTTGCGCCCCGAGCTCAACTACAACGGGCGCCATAAGCGTAGAAACCACAATGTAATTGGCAGTGGTTGGCAGGCCCATGCCCAGTATCAAACTGATGACAGCAACCAACACCAACATCAGCATCAAATTACCACCTGACAGCAGCTCAACCAGCTCCGTCATCACCAGACCGATACCGGTTAACGACACCGTCCCCACGATGATGCCCGCTGAAGCGGTGGCAACACCAATGCCAATCATGTTTCGTGCGCCGGTTGCTAAACCATCCAACAGTTCTTTTTGGCCAAGCGCGAAGGCACGGCCCAACTGCCCTTCCCCCCTAAAAATCGCGGTAATGGGGCGCTGGGTCAGCATCACAAAAATCATGAACATCGTCGCCCAGAATGCGGACAGACCGGGTGATAGCTGTTCAACCATCAAACACCAAATCAGCACCACAATGGAGAGCAAATAGTGCAAACCCGATTTGAGTGTGGGAGCTGCCTCTGGAAGTTCAAAGACCTCACTGTTTGGGTCATCCAGCTCAAGCGCGGGCTGTTTCGCCCCGTACCACAGCAAGCCGACATAACTGAGTAGCAGGGCGCACCCAACAATCCACACGGCAGCGTCGCCCGCCGCCCCTTTCACCCAACCCACGCTCCAATAGACCACACCGCAAAGTACCAACAGCCCCGAAACCGTCAGGCCAAACGATAGCAAGCGACTGCTCGCGGTCGCGTTACCGCGTCGCGGCAGGCCCACCATATCGGCCTTCAAGGCTTCCAAGTGCACGATGTATAGCAGTGCGATATACGAAATGATGGCCGGCAAAAACGCATGCTTCATCACCTCGATATAAGGGATGCCAACATATTCGACCATCAAGAATGCGGCAGCGCCCATAACGGGCGGCATAAGTTGCCCATTCACCGAGCTAGACACCTCAACAGCAGCCGCCTGATCAGGGCGATAGCCAACCCGCTTCATTAGCGGGATGGTGAAGGTACCTGTCGTCACCACGTTGGCAATCGATGACCCCGAAATAATGCCGGTGGCAGCCGACGACAACACAGCCGCCTTTGCTGGGCCGCCTCGCATGTGGCCTAGCAAAGCGAACGCCGACTTGATGAAGTAGTTACCAGCCCCCGCCTTGTCTAACAAAGAACCAAATAAAACAAACAGGAAAATAAAGCCGCTTGAGACACCCAGCGCAACGCCAAAAACCCCCTCCGTTGTTAGCCATTGATGACTCATTGCGCGGCTGATTGAGAACCCTCGGTGAGCAATCATGTCCGGCATGAAAGCGCCCCCAAAGGTATAGCCCAAAAATACGAGTGCAACGATCACCATCGGGAGGCCAAGAACGCGACGTGTCGCCTCTAACAAAAGCGCGATGCCGGTCATGCCCACCACCATATCTATGAGTATGGGCTGACCGGGACGTGTGGCCAAATCACGATAAAAAATGAACAAGTACAAGCCACAGAATGCCGCGCCAAGCGCCAATAACCAATCGGTTGAGGGGATGCGGTGGCGTGGCGAGCGCTTAAATGCGGGGTAAGACAAATAGGCCAATAACAACGCAAACCCCAAGTGAATGGAACGGGACTCGGTGTCATTGAAAACAAACCAACCCGTGCTGTACGGCAACGGCGACGCAATCCACAACTGAAACACAGACCAGGTGATCGCCAAGATCACCAGTAAGCGTGCGAGCACAGCCCCAGGGTTGCGCCCCCCAAGGTCGTTTTCCGCAACCAGTTGTGCAACATCAATCTCAGGCACCCGAGCGCCGCTTGATTTGTTCGACATAGTTATATTTTTCAAAACAACATTACAAACAAGGACAGCATCCACACGGGATGCTGTCCAATTTAGCTCACACGAGCTTCAAAGAAACGGCCGCATAGCGGCAGGTGTGGATTTACATCCAGCCTTTTTCTTTGTAGTACTTCACAGCACCGGGGTGCAATGGTGCTGACAATCCATCTTTGATCATGTTCT
>CALBEY010000086.1 GCA_937888805.1 uncultured Burkholderiaceae bacterium | reverse complement strand
CGCACGCCCAAAAAGAAAGTTTCGACGCGAAGGAGAGTCGGACACTACAATTTCCTAAAAATGACTATTGAGATTAAAACAATGACTGTTGCTTTGGCACACCGCACCGCTCAAATGGCGACCTTTCACGCCATGGCTATATTTAAACGAACGCTGGCACTGCGGGCCCAAGGCCGTGATGTCATTAGCCTGGGAATCGGAGAACCCGACTTTACCGCAGCACCCGCGGTCGTGGCAGCCATGCAACAGGCCGCTGACCGAGGTCTCGGCACCTACGGTCCTGCAGCAGGCTTGCCAGCTTTGCGAGAAGCCATTGCTAACTTTTACGGCGAACATTTCGGTGCCCCCATCGCAGCCAACCGGGTCATTGTCACATCAGGTGCTAGCGGCGCCCTACAACTGGCATGCTTGGCACTGATTAACCCTGGGCAGTCGGTCTTGATGCCTGACCCCTCTTATCCGGCCAATAGTAACTTTGTAATGGCTGCAGGCGGCCATACCCGTCTAATTGCCACAACCGCGCAAAACCAATTTCAACCGACCCCTGAAGACATCGATGCGCAATGGGACGCCAACACTGGCGGATTAATCATTGCCACACCGAGCAACCCAACCGGCACCTCAATCACACCCGAAACCCTAAAAAAGATTATTGATCGCGTCAGGCAAAGGGGCGGCTTCACCATCGTGGATGAGATCTACTTGGGACTGTCCTATGACAAAACACCCACAAGCGCATTGGCCATGGCTGACGACGTGATTATTGTGAACAGCTTCTCCAAATACTTTCACATGACCGGCTGGCGCTTGGGTTGGTTAATCGTGCCTGAGCACATGGTCGACCCCATCGAAAAAATGGCCTCAAGCCTAGCCATTTGCCCGCCAACCTTGGCTCAATACGGCGCCTTGGCTTGCTTTGAAACCAATACACTGACGCTTTTTGAACAACGCCGTGAAGCCTTCAAGGCCAGACGTGACTTTCTGGTACCCGCACTGAAGTCAATGGGATTGTCCGTACCCGCCAAACCAGATGGGGCTTTTTACGTCTATGCCGACATCACCAAGCTCAACGATAACAGCCAATCACTCGTTGATGACCTGCTTGAAAAAGCCAACGTGGCGCTAGTGCCAGGCATTGATTTTGGGCCAGCACACGCCAGCAGCAAAGTCAGGCTGGCATACACCATCGGTCTAGATCGCCTCGAACAAGCGGTGGACAGAATGGATAAATTTTTGCGAACCCAGTAGCTGCCCAATTACTGATTTAGTGGGATTTTGGCGGCGAGCGCCATCCGCCGACGCTCTGACTGCACTTTGTTGGTGTAGCCCCCATCGTTAGGCCCTATGGCGCCCACGTAACACCGCAGACCAGCCGACTCAGAACCGCGGCGACGAATACAATCCGATAAAATTTGAGCCCCTACCCGAATATTGATTTCGGGATGAAAAGCCGCCACGCCATCAGTCCCAAGTTTTTCAAATTTGTCGATGTGCACCCGAGTCATCACTTGCATTAACCCCTGAGCGCCTGCGCCACTTTCAGCATAGGGGTTAAAACGGGACTCAACGGACATCACAGCAAGAATTAAGACCGGATTTACTTTTAAATCAGCACCTGATACGAGCGCTGACTCCACAATACGATCGACCACTTGTCTGGCCACTCGATATTTGCGAGCGATGTAATGCTCGAGTGCTTTCAATTGCTGCTCACTCAACTCAAAGGTCAACTTAGCCGCTTCAATTCTTGGCACTGGCACGTTGCCGAGCAGGCCCACCGGAGGCGTTCGCTCTACCGCTTCGGGCAGTGTTGGTTCAGGCTTTATCTCCTGCAACTGCCGGGAGGGTACCTGTGCGAGGTCAATCGTGCGCAACTCAGGCACCAAGCCGCCCGGCCCAAGCGTGGGCAGCATGGTTTCAATCCCGTCTGGCATGAGCGCCGTCAGAACCGCCTTATGTAAGGTTACCGCTTGGCCTCTGAGCACTGGCACTGTTAAAACCATAACGACACAGGCCAAAACGGCCACACCAAGGTAAGCACCCGTTACCCTAATCACCTCAGAGAAGCGCTTTTGTCCGTAGCGCACACCCTCGCGCCAGCTAGGTAATAATATAGAAGACATGGAACAATTTTAACGTTTAAGTGAGAGGCAGGCGTGCGATATCGAGATTTGCGGGATTTTATTGGCCAACTTGAGCGCGCTGGGCGGCTTAAAAACATTGAGACACCCGTTGACACCAAACTTGAAATGACTGAAATTTCAAGCCGCGTTTTGCATGCCGAAGGGCCTGCCCTTCTGTTTAAAAATGTCCAACACCAAGGTCAAACCGCTTCGATTCCAGTGCTTGCGAACCTTTTTGGTACACCAGAGCGCGTGGCACTTGGTATGGGCGCTGACAATGTGGCTGCGCTGAGAGAAATTGGCCAGTTGTTGGCCTCATTACGTGAGCCCGAAGCCCCAAGAGGGTTCAGAGATGCCCTAAGCAAAGTCGCCATGCTCAAGTCGGCCCTTTGGGACATGAGCCCCAAAAATATCCGCTCACCAGCCTGCCAAGAAATTGTTTGGGAAGGCGACGACGTTGACCTATCTAAACTACCTATACAACACTGCTGGCCAGGCGATATTGCACCTTTATTAACTTGGGGGTTGGTCATCACTCGCGGACCGAATGCCCGCCGACAAAACTTGGGCATCTATCGCCAGCAAGTGATCAGTCATAACAAACTGATCATGCGTTGGTTATCACACCGAGGCGGCGCGCTCGACTTTAGAGACCACGCACTGGCTAAGCCCGGCACCCCATTTCCAATTGCCGTTGCCCTTGGTGCTGACCCTGCCACCACGCTCGGTGCGGTCACGCCAGTGCCTGATTCACTATCAGAATATCAATTTGCTGGCTTACTTCGTGGCGCCCGAACCGAGGTCGCCCGAGCCATTGGCAGCGACTTAAGCGTGCCGGCGACAGCTGAGATTGTGCTCGAGGGCCATTTGTTGCCCAGTAACGACCCCCGCGCCACACTCCCCATCGTTCCTGCTGGCATGCGCCTACCGCCAGAAAATGGCTATGAATCTGCCCTTGAAGGCCCCTACGGTGATCACACGGGCTATTACAACGAACAGGACTGGTTTCCTGTTTTTACCGTCGATCGCATCACCATGCGCCAAAACCCTATCTACCACAGCACATATACTGGCAAACCACCCGATGAGCCAGCGGTTCTTGGCGTGGCATTAAACGAGGTGTTTGTTCCTTTGTTGCAGCGTCAACTGCCCGAAATCAAGGATTTTTTCTTGCCACCCGAGGGCTGTAGCTACCGACTCGCGGTGATCTCGATTCGTAAGCAATACCCTGGCCACGCCAAACGGGTCATGTTTGGCATCTGGAGCATTCTGCGCCAATTCATGTACACCAAGTTTCTGGTGATCGTCGATGACGATATCAACATCCGCGACTGGAAAGAGGTCGTTTGGGCCATGACCACGCGTATGGATCCGGTCAGAGACACGGTTCTGGTCGAAAACACCCCCATCGATTACCTCGACTTTGCCTCACCCATGTCAGGCCTAGGCGGCAAAATGGGCATGGATGCCACCAACAAGTGGTCGGGTGAAACAAACCGCGAATGGGGTCGCCCCATCGAGATGGACCCGAACACTCGTCAGCGGGTTGATGAAATCTGGGGATCACTCGGGCTTTGAGTCAGCGAGCGGCGCAAAAGCCATAAAAATAATGGCGCACCGATCAAACTGATGACTACCCCAATGGGTAACTCGGCAGGCGCGACCAAAACCCGAGACAAAAGATCAGCCCCCAAAACGGCGATCGCCCCGACGACAGCCGTCAATGGCAACAACGCTTGATGATCACTGCCCCGCCAACGACGTAACAACTGTGGAACCAAAAGACCCACAAAGCTGATCGCGCCGGTGAAGCCAACCAAGGGCCCCACCATCAACGCCATGACCACCACCAAAAACAAACGCATCCGTCCAACGGGTACACCGACTTGCTCGGCTTGAGACTCCCCGAGTAAAAGTGCATTGAGCGCGGGCCATTGCCGATAAAGCGCCCACAAACACGAAGCAACCCAAGGCGTGAGCACCACCACCACCACCAGTGGCGTGCGCGTCATGCTGCCAAGCGACCAAAAGGTGATCGAACGCAGCTGCTGATCACTAGACAAGCTAATCAGCAGGCTGATGAGACTCAAAACCAATGCGTTGATGGCAATCCCCGCCAACAGAAGGCCCGCGGTTCCAGGTTGGCCTTTGGCCAGTTGCCAAGCCAGCCACGTGGCCAACAACGCACCAAAGAAGCCAGCCGTGCCAATCCAAAGTGCCCCTGTTAGCCCCGCCATCATCACCACCACGGCACCAAGCGCTGCGCCCGCTGAAACGCCCACCAAACCCGGTTCAGCCAACGGATTACGAAACAAACCTTGCATCACCGCCCCACCCACGGCGAGGGCAGCGCCAGTCATCACAGCCAAGAAGGTACGGGCCAGACGCAACTCAACGATGACGCCAGAGAAGCGGTTTTCGGTGCCAGAAAATGGCGATGACAAAAAGGCCTGCCAATTTAAAGAGGCAGGCCCAATGGTTAGGCTGGCAACGATCAGCAGACCAAGGGCCAATAAAAAAGGTTTCATTGCTGTGCGTCAAATGTGGATCGTTTTGATAGCAACCACCAAAGGCTCACCACGCCCGCCACCCCCGCGCCAATACCCAAAACACGCCGGCCACGGGCACTCGTTAAAGCGTTCGATGCCATTGATAATAAAAATGGATACTGCGAGACCAAACTCACCCCTTGTCGCAGCAGGTCTGTCTGGGAGGCACCGAGTAAAGACGCCATGCGCTGACTGGGATCAAGCGACACCACTAGATTTTGGCTGTACAAGGATAAGGTCTGTCTTTGAAGGTCAGCTTGAGCCCGTAACAATTCGATCTGCACGGCTCGTTCTAGGGCTAGCGCATATCGTTTATTCACGGCAACTCTCCCTTATCTTGCGCTGGTAGCGACCCTTTTGCCGACTTGGTTTGAGCCCAATTGGCCAGCTGATCGGCATCGCGTGTTAAGGCCTCAAGCGTCGCCGAAAACGGCATGCCGCCTTCGGCTGTCAACGAACGCTTAGCGAGCCAAAGCAGTCCCAGACCCAATACGGCGTAAAAGCCCGCCAGTAGGGCGACAACCAGAATCCGGTGAGGTGTCTCCCATGCCAACAACATAACCAAAAATGTCGCCATAATCAATGCCATGAAAATGAGCACGACACCGATCATCATTTGCAGCCCTTGACGCCAAAGATCAGCCCGTGCCTGAGCCCACTCTAATCCAAATAGCGCCAATCGGGTGCGTACCGATGCCACCGACTCTGACACGATGCCTTTGATCGAACCAACCATGGACATTAACGCCGCGTGATTAACATGCCCACCAACAACCCGGCCACACCGGCAATGGTGATTGCCTGCCAAGGGTTCTGATGCACATATTCATCGGTTGCTTGCACCGCTTGACGGCCTCGTGCCAGGACATCTTCCTCGACATTGTTTAAGGTCTCGCGCGAGCGTTTCAGGCTATTCAAAGCCTCTTCGCGCAACGCCTGTGCACTATCACCCGTGGCGTTAGCCGCTTCTCGCAGCAATGCCTCGGCGTCATCAAGCGTTTGCTTAACTGACGCCACTAACTTTTCTTGTGAAGAAACGATGGGTTCTGAATTCGTCTTGCGTCGCGTAACCATGACTTTGTTCCTATTTTGACTAATGATCGTCGATCTTTTGTTTGGTCCCAAAAATTCGATCACCAGCGTCACCCAATCCGGGCATGATGTAACCATCAGCGTTCAGGCCTTGATCGATTGAAGCCGTAAAAATATCGACATCAGGATAAGCTTGCGTCACACGCGCAATGCCCTCAGGCACCGCGACCAAAACGATTGCCCTGACTTCCCTTGCGCCTGAACGTTTTAACAGGTCTATAGTGGCACACATTGATCCGCCCGTCGCGAGCATGGGGTCGATGATGATCGCCATCCGCTGATCAAGTGAACCCACCAACTTTTCAAAATAAGTGTGCGCTTGCAAGGTCTGCTCATTACGGCTTATGCCAACGGCACTGACTTTTGCGCCTGGCACGAGGCTCAGTACCCCTTCCAGCATGCCAATACCAGCACGCAAAATAGGCACCACCGTGATTTTTTTTCCCGCCACTCGTTCGACTGGTACCGGGCCGCACCACCCGAGCTCAAGCGCCGGCTCAAGCACAAAATCCTTACTCGCTTCATACATCAGAAGCTGTGTGATTTCTTGTGCAAGCTCACGGAAACTTTTGGTACTGAGTTCGACACCCCGCATCAATCCAAGTTTGTGGCGTATCAATGGATGTCGTATTTCGTACACTGCCACCTTGCTTCTCCTCAGATCGTCAGACACTTCCGATTAGACTTAACAAATCCTACCCTAGCGACTGGTCAGCCAATCCACCACCTGATTTTCAAAATCGCGGGCTTTAAAGGCCTGAGGATCGTTGACCAGACTGACAAACACATACCGCTTGCCCGTCTGCGATAACACGTAACCCGCAATGGCTCTGGCATCTCGCAAAGCCCCAGTTTTCATATGCGCGTAACCTCGCGCGTCGCCTCGCAAGCGTCGCCGCAGCGTGCCATCTGTACCAAGAATAGCCAATGAAGACACATATTCAGGCATGGCAGGCGAGCGCCAAGCCATTTGTAACATTTGAGCAACTTGGTCAGCGCTAATGCGGGAACCGCGAGCCAAACCAGAGCCGTTTTCAATCACGATGCCATCTGTATCAATGCCCTGTGACATCAGTGTCTGCAGAACCGTTTTTACCCCGCCCGCCACTGTGGCTGGCCGCTGGCCGAGCTCTGAGGCGATGGTCAATAAAAGCACCCGAGTCATGACGTTGTTACTGCTTTTGTTGACCACCCGAATCACCTCGGCCAGCGGTGGCGACTCATGGGCCGCCAAGGGGATCGCATCTGGCGCAATGGCACCCTCTTTAACCGTGCCTGTCATCTGACCGCCCAACTCAGTCCACATTGACTTTAAAGCTTTCGCAGAAAAGTCAGACTGAGAAAACGCCAGCCGATAAAAATCGAACTCGCCACAAGCGCCTGTGGCCTCACCAGAGATGCGAAAACGCACTTGATCCCCGGTCGTAATGGTCTCAAAAGATACTTGTGGGCCGCTACGACAAGAACCAGAGCGATAGCGAACATTGCTGTCGATTTCGACGCCGGCAATCGGCGGATCGATGAAGGCTCGCCAGCGCTTGTTGCCCAGATCCGGCGTAAAAACCAAGCGCACCGCCCCAAAACCAACCATCAGAACATCTGGGCTAGCGTTATAAGGACGATCGCCTTTGCCATCAAAATCGCCAGGGTTAGTCGCAATATCACCAAATTTGGAGCGGTCAATGACAATATCCGAGATTTGGTTAATCCCTCGCAGCCTTAATTCACGCATCAGGCGCCAAAGATCTTGCAGTAGAAACAAAGGATCGCCGCTAGGCCGCAAATAAAGCGGGCCACTGAGTACACCGTTGTCATTGACAACCGCATTGGCATCCATCAGAAAGGCCGTGCGCCACACGTAGTCAGGGCCGAGCTCAGACAAGGCGCTCCAAGTGGTCAGTAATTTCATGACAGAAGCCGGATTTTTTAGGTCACCGGACCCAAGCGCCGCCAATCTCGCGCCACCGACCTCTTCAATCACCATTGAAAGACTCGTGTCTGGCAGACCAGTCTTGTCCCAAGCACGGGAAACCTCAGGGGGAAGGGACTGAGCGTGAATGGCCGTATTGGCCAAAAACATCAGTAACAGCAATATGACCGCCTGTGTTCGCAAGCGCGCTGAGACCGTTAGCATTTGAAAATATGACACTCTTTTGAGCCTCCGCTAAATTAAGTGCAAACTTAAGTGCGAACCACTGAGCCGTTAAGTGCGAACCACTGAGCCGCATGAGTTATTTAAATCATGGCATGATTCAATCCTCGCTTCAGTTTGGCGATTTAATCGCGCGACGGATCGAACTAACAATCAGCACTAATCACTCATTATGGCAGGATCTTCTTTGTCTAATCACCCTGAACAAGCGGCTCACCGAAAAAAACCGACTGACGATGCCAATTGCACCAGCTCAACTCTTACGTTGGCTGATTATGACTACGTGCTGCCAGTTGAATTGATTGCGCAACACCCGACCACCGAGCGAACAGGCAGTCGCCTACTACACGTTGATGCGAATGCCCAGCTATTTGATCGTCAGTTTGCGGGTTTGATCGATCTACTAAATCCCAATGATTTACTGGTATTTAACGACACACGAGTCATAAAAGCCCGCCTTTTCGGTCAAAAAGACAGTGGCGGTAAGGTTGAGGTTTTGATAGAACGCATCATCGGCAGCAACCAAGCGCTCGCTCATATCAAAGCCAGCAAGTCGCCCAAAGCAGGCAGCCGGCTGCGTTTGGCCGATGCTTTTGAAGTGCTGGTAGGCGAGCGAAACAACGATTTGTTTTTGTTGACGTTTGCCGAGCCTGTACTTGAACAGCTCGATCGCCATGGGCACGTGCCACTGCCCCCATACATCGAACATGCTGATGAGGTTAGTGACGAACAGCGCTACCAGACCGTTTACGCCAAACATCCTGGCGCGGTCGCCGCACCCACGGCTGGATTACATTTCGATGAGGAATTGTTGCAACGGATTTCTAAAAAAGGCGTCTCTCAAGCGTTTGTGACACTGCACGTGGGCGCGGGTACTTTTCAACCCGTGCGCAACAACGATCTTTCCAAGCATCAGATGCACAGCGAGTGGTACAACATTTCGCAGGCCACTGTCCAGGCCGTCAATAAAACCAAAGAAAAAGGCGGTCGCGTCATCGCCGTTGGTACCACCAGCGTGCGAGCGCTGGAGGCAGCCTGCCAGGAGCATCAGGGCAAATTAACAGCCACGAGCCGTGACACAGCGCTTTTCATCACACCCGGCTACCAATGGCACACCGTTGACGCCATGGTGACGAACTTTCACTTGCCCCAATCGACGCTGTTGATGCTGGTGGCGGCTTTCATTGGCATGGCACCCATGAAATCCGCTTATCTTCATGCGGTTGAGCAGCGCTATCGCTTTTTTAGCTATGGCGATGCGATGTTTTTGGAAAAGGGTCAATCAAATGCAGTTTGAGTTACTCAAAACCGACGGCCAGGCACGACAGGGGCGCTTGAAACTTTCCCACGGCGAGGTGCAAACGCCTATTTTTATGCCGGTCGGCACCTACGGCAGTGTCAAAGCCATGATGCCTCACGAGCTGACTGAGGTCGGCGCACAGATTGTGTTGGGCAATACGTTTCATCTTTGGCTCAGGCCTGGCACGGCAATAATCGAGAAACATGGGGGTTTGCACGAATTCATGGGCTGGCAAAAACCTATCCTGACCGATTCTGGCGGGTTTCAGGTTTTTAGTTTGCAGGGGATGCGCAAGATCACTGAAGAAGGCGTTAAGTTTGCTTCGCCCATCGATGGTTCAAAGCTATTTTTAACGCCTGAGCTTTCCATGCAGATCCAAACCTCTTTAAATAGTGATGTGGTGATGGTGTTTGATGAGTGCACCCCGTACAAAATCGGCAACGATGTGGCCACTCACGAACAAGCAGCTGCGTCCATGCACATGTCGACACGTTGGGCACAGCGATCTAAGTCAGCTTTCGAAGAGGCTGGCAACAAGAATGCCCTTTTCGGCATTGTTCAGGGGGGCATGTTCGAAGACCTACGAGACGAGTCGCTGCAAGCACTAACGCAGATCGGTTTTCATGGCTATGCCATTGGGGGCCTTTCGGTGGGTGAACCCAAGGAGGACATGCTCCGGATACTGGCGCACACGGCACCCCAACTACCTGTCAACACCCCGCGCTACCTAATGGGTGTTGGCACGCCGGAGGATTTGGTGCAAGGGGTTAGTCACGGGATTGACATGTTCGATTGCGTGATGCCGACCCGAAATGCCCGTAACGGCTGGCTATTTACCCAAAACGGGGATATCAAAATTCGCAACGCCCAATACCGTGACGACACCCGTGCGTTAGACCCTGAATGTCAGTGCCACACCTGCCGCCACTTTTCCCGGGCCTACTTGCACCACTTGCAGCGGGCAAACGAGATCACAGGCGCACGTTTAAATACAGTACACAACCTGCATTTTTATCTAAATCTGATGTCTCAGATGCGAGATGCCATAGGGCTCGGTGTCTTTGAAACGTGGAAAAAGCAATTTCTCAGTCGCCGAGCGGCCAAGTCGCTACAATAATGGGTTGGGTACATTGATATTAAAAGATTTTTAACAGGAGGCTTAAATGTCTTTGCACGAAATAGCCGGCGTTCTCGTCGCGCAAGCGGGTGGTGATATGAGTTCTTTGACGGGCCTGCTACCCATTGTCTTGATGTTTGTGATTTTGTACTTCCTGATGATTCGCCCTCAGATGAAGAGACAAAAGGAACACAAAAACCTCGTGGCTGCACTAGCCAAAGGTGATGAGGTCATCACCGCCGGTGGTATGTTGGGCAAAGTGACCAAAGTCACTGATGCTTACATTGGCGTTGAAGTCACCGCATTGGCCGAAAAGCCAGTGGAAATTCTCTTACAGAGAACCGCTGTTCAAACGGTGTTGCCTAAGGGCACCATGAAACAGATATAACGTCTGTTTGCCAATCTCTAACGCTGGATTGGCCGGTTTAAACCGGCCATCAGCTTTTCAATAAGTGTTGCGCCCATGAATCGTTACCCCTTGTGGAAGTATCTGACCGTGTTGGTCGCTCTAGTGGTCGGTTTTCTCTACACTCTTCCGAACTTCTATGGCGAATCACCCGCGGTCCAGGTGTCGAGCGCCAAATCCACAACCAAGATCGACCCTGACATGCTCAATCGCGTGCAGACGATTCTTGATCAAGCTGCCATGGTCACCACGGGCTCAAATTTTGAGCGTAATGGCCCAGTGGGTACGGTGCGTTTTCGCTTCGCTTCGACCGACGAGCAACTCAAAGCGCGTGACATCATCGAACGGGCGTTGAACCCTGATCCTGCTGATCCGACTTATACCGTTGCGCTGAACTTGCTGCCTGCATCACCGGCTTGGCTGACTGCCATTGGCGCCGGTCCCATGTACTTGGGGCTAGATTTAAGAGGTGGGGTCCACTTCTTGCTGCAAGTTGACATGCAAGGGGCACTGACGGCTCGTTACGACTCGCTCTCGACAGATATTCGCGCGGCGTTTCGCGAGCAGCGCATTGCCGCGCCGAGCGTTGAACGCGCGGATATGTCAGTGGTGGCCGTCTTCGCCGACGAGCAGGCTCGCAGCCGGGGTCTCGCTTTGCTGCGCACTCGCTACAACGACATGAGCTTTTTAGAAGGCACCAGCGAGGGCATTCGTAGCGGCATGCCTCAGATCACCGGTACGCTCAGTAATGCCGCCATTGCCGCTGTTCAAAACGGCGCGCTCAGACAAAACATCATCACGTTGCACAACCGAATTAACGAGCTCGGTGTGGCAGAACCCGTGATCCAACAACAAGGCGCTGACCGAATCGTTGTTCAGTTGCCAGGCGTGCAAGACGTGGCTCGAGCCAAAGAAATTCTGGGTCGTACAGCCACTCTCGAAATTCGAATGGTCGATGACTCGCCAGCCGCATCCTCTGCGTTAGCTGCCGGTTCCGTGCCATTTGGGCTTGAACGCTATGAAGACTCTGATGGACGCCCACTACTCTTGCGCCGGCAAGTCATCCTGACCGGTGAAAACCTGCAAGATGCTCAAGCCGGGCGCGACTCTCAAAACCAACAACCCGCTGTGCATTTAACGCTTGACAGCAAGGGTGCACGGATTTTTAGAGACGTGACTCGTGACAACATCGGTAATCGAATGGCGATTTTGTTGTTTGAAAAAGGCCGGGGCGAGGTGGTCACAGCACCGGTGATTCGAAGCGAAATACCCGGTGGTCAAGTTCAGATTTCTGGCAGCATGTCGGCTGAAGACGCCGCTGATATTTCTCTATTACTGCGTGCCGGCTCACTCGCTGCACCGATGACGATCATTGAAGAGCGCACCATTGGCCCAAGCCTTGGCGCGGAAAACATCGCCAAGGGTTTCAATGCCACACTCTGGGGCTTTGTGGCCGTGGCTGTCTTCATGGTTGTGTACTACCGCACCTTTGGTTTGTTCTCGTCTATTGGTCTGACCATCAACGTCTTTTTGTTGATGTCATTGCTGTCCATGTTGCAAGCCACGTTAACTTTGCCAGGCATCGCTGCGATTGCACTCACCATCGGCATGGCCATTGATGCCAACGTGCTGATTAATGAACGAATAAGAGAAGAACTTCGCCGTGGCGAATCACCACAGGCTGCTATTCAAATTGGTTTTGAGCGCGCTTGGGGAACGATTCTTGACTCTAACTTAACGACTCTGATTGTGGGCATTGCGCTTTTGATATTTGGCACGGGACCGGTTCGGGGTTTTGCGGTGGTTCATTGCTTAGGCATCCTGACTTCAATGTTCTCTGCGGTGGTTGTGGTGCGATCAATGGTCAACCTATCTCATGGTGGCCGTAAGAAACTCAAGGGCTTGTCGATCGGTACGATCTGGCAACCGAAGGATCAATAAATCATGGAATTCTTCCGCATCTCCCGCACCATTCCGTTCATGCGCCACGCCCTGGCGCTGAACATGTTTAGCTTGATATTTTTTGTGGCCGCTGTCGCATTCATCGCAGTTCGTGGCTTCAATCTGTCCATTGAGTTTACTGGAGGCACAGTCATTGAGCTGGCCTACCCAGAAACAGCACCATTAGTCGAAATCCGAGGACAGATCCAATCACTGGGCTACACCGATTTTCAAGTACAGAACTTCGGGACTTCACGCGACGTTTTGATTCGGCTGCCGCTGGCTGAGGGGCAGTCTTCGGCCGACCAAAGCGTCGTGCTGATGGCGGCGTTGAGCGCATCAGAGCCTAATGTGGTGTTGCAACGCGTTGAGTTTGTTGGCCCCCAAATCGGTCGAGAATTGATTGAAAACGGGCTGCTTGCGCTTCTTTTTGTGATTATCGGTATTGTGATTTACTTGGCCGTTCGCTTCGAATGGAAGTTTGCAATCGCTGGCGTGGTGGCTAACTTGCACGACGTGGTGATCATCTTAGGTTTCTTTGCTGCGTTTCAGTGGGAGTTCTCACTGGCCGTTTTGGCAGGCGTATTGGCTGTTTTGGGCTACTCCGTGAACGAGTCGGTGGTTATCATGGACCGAATTCGTGAAAACTTCCGCCGATTACGCAACGTCGAGGTCCGTGATGTTATCGATGGCGCCATCACACAAACCATGTCACGCACCATCATCACCCACGGCTCAACGCAGATCATGGTTTTATCCATGCTGATTTTTGGTGGCCCCACATTGCATTATTTTGCTCTGGCGCTCACCATTGGTATCTGGTTTGGCATTTACTCATCGATCTTTGTTGCCGCTTCGATTGCCCTGTGGCTCGGTGTTAAGCGAGAAGACTTGGTCAAGCCCGTCAAGAAAGACGATGAAGTCGAAGAGGTTTACACCGAATAATTGGCGCGTTGCGCTTCACCCGACTGACCCGCTTAAAAGGCGCCCCCGGGATCTAAACCCGTTACGGCGAAAGGCTATGACAGAAAATGTAAAGAAAGTTTTCATCCGCACCTTCGGGTGCCAGATGAACGAGTATGACTCTGACAAGATGCTCGATATTTTGGGCGTGGCAGAACCTGTTGAGCTGACCCAAGACCCTGCTCTTGCCGATGTGATCCTTTTTAATACGTGTTCTGTACGCGAAAAAGCCCAATCCAAAGTCTTCTCTGATCTCGGTCGAGTGAAGGCTCTAAAAAAAGCCAACCCTAACTTGGTTATTGGCGTTGGGGGTTGTGTGGCCAGTCAGGAAGGCGCCACCATCGTCAAACGTGCGCCCTACGTCGATGTGGTGTTTGGCCCTCAAACCCTTCACCGGCTGCCTGAACTGATTGCCAAGCGCCAACAAACGGGTAAATCACAAGTAGATATCAGCTTTCCAGAAATCGAAAAATTTGATGCCCTACCCCCACCCCGTGTTGACGGTCCTGCAGCATTTGTTTCGATCATGGAAGGCTGTAGCAAATACTGTAGCTTCTGTGTTGTGCCCTACACCCGAGGCGAAGAAGTGTCTCGCCCTTTTGAGGATGTCTTAACTGAGGTGGCTGACTTAGCCGACCAAGGGGTTCGTGAAGTGACCTTGCTGGGTCAAAACGTCAATGCCTATCTCGGCAAGATGGGGGGCACTAATCAAATCGCAGACTTTGCGATGCTGCTCGAGTATGTTCACGACATTCCTGGCATTGAGCGCATTCGCTACACCACCTCGCACCCCAAAGAAATGACTTCGCGCTTAATTGATGCTTATGCCTCTTTCCCCAAGGTCGTGTCTTTCTTACACCTACCCGTTCAGGCGGGCAGTGACCGCGTTTTGGCAGCCATGAAACGGGGCTACACCGTGCTGGAGTTCAAGTCGATTGTGCGCCGCTTACGCCAAGCCCGACCCGGCATCACCTTGTCGTCTGACTTTATCGTCGGCTTCCCTGGCGAAACAGATACCGATTTTGAGAAGACGATGGCATTGATTGAAGAAATTGGCTTCGACACGTCGTTTTCTTTTATGTATTCCAAGCGACCAGGGACACCCGCGGCTGACTTAACAGACGAGGTGCCCGATATGCTGAAACTAAAGCGCCTGCATCGGCTTCAAAGCATGATCAATGCACAGGCCACTGCCATTGCCCATGCCATGGTTGGAAAGCCACAACGCGTTTTGGTCGAAGGGCCATCAAGGCGTGACCCGACTGAAATGATGGGGCGCACTGAAAACAATCGAATCGTCAATTTCAAAGGCTCGCCACGTTTGATTGGCCAGTTGGTCGATGTCACGATTGACGAGGTACACACCAATAGCTTGCGTGGTTCAATTCTCACACGCGAGACTGATCTTGTACCGAGCACCCCATGACAACATCGCCACTGCGCTTCACCCTTGATGGCGATAACGACCAACTCGCTAAGCTCTGTGGTCCGCTTGACGAAAACTTGCGACAGATCTCACAAGCCTTGGCGGTGTCGATTGGCCATCGCGGTGCTGTATTTGAAATCAACGGGCTCAAGGCCGATCAAGCCATGACGCTTATCAAACAATTTCACACACAAGCCAGCCGGCGCGAGTTGTCAATTGATGAGATACAGCTTGGTATCGTTCAAGCCCGCGCTGAGCAATCGCAGCGCTCAAGCATCATCACCGCAGCCGGCGCTGACCCTTATCAGTTACGCACCCGCCGTGCCGACTTAAAGCCGCGCACGCCACGGCAAGGTGAGTACATTGAACACATCCTCAAGCACGACATCACCTTTGGCACGGGACCCGCGGGAACCGGTAAAACGTGGCTCGCCGTGGCTTGTGCTATTGATGCGCTCGAGAGAGACAATGTGCAGCGTTTGATTTTGACGCGTCCCGCGGTTGAAGCTGGTGAACGATTGGGTTTTTTGCCAGGTGATTTGGCACAAAAAGTCGACCCCTACCTACGACCACTTTACGACGCGCTTTACGATTTGATGGGTTTTGAGAAAGTGCAGCGCCTATTTGAAAAGCAAACCATTGAGATCGCGCCTTTGGCTTACATGCGCGGTCGCACGCTCAATAATGCTTTTGTGATTTTAGATGAAGCACAAAACACCACGCCTGAGCAAATGAAAATGTTCTTAACTCGGATCGGCTTTGGCAGCAAAGCCGTGGTCAACGGCGACCCAACGCAAGTCGATCTGCCAAAGAATCAACCCAGTGGCTTGGCCAATGCGCTTGAAGTCTTGTCCGATGTGCAAGGCATCGCCGTCACCCGCTTTACCAGCCGCGATGTGGTCAGACACCCGCTGGTGGCTCGAATCGTTGATGCCTATGAAAAACACAGCCCGCCCGCAGCCTAAAAAAAACAATCCACACGTTATGGTGTTGCCCTTGCCAGGCGTGGCAGGCGGTCGCAGTGCACCCAAACTCTCATTGTCAGTCCAGTACGCCATTTCAGCCAAATCGCTCCCACGCTGGCGTTTACGGCGTTGGATCGCGCGCGCTGTGGCCTACGGTGCCAGTGAGTCAGTTCAAAACGTGCAACTGACCCTGCGCTTGGTCGGTTCGGTTGAAAGCCAACGACTTAATTTCGGTTATCGCACCAAATCCAAGCCAACCAATGTACTGACTTTTGACTATAACGAGTTCGACACTGACGAACTCGTTTTGGCTGATATCGTCATTTGCACACCCGTCTTGAAAGCCGAAGCACGGGCTCAAGGCAAGACTTACTTAGATCATGCGGCTCATTTGGTCATTCACGGCACCTTGCACGCCCTCGGGCATGACCACATCAAACCAGCGCAAGCTCAGCTCATGGAGGGTTTAGAACGCAGAATCTTGGCCTCACTTTCAATTGCCGACCCATACGCGACTGAAAAAAAATAATCTGATTGCTTCAAAAATAAAAAATCCCTCACTGAAACGGCACGACACAAACTTTCGGTTATCCTATTAGTATCTCAACTTAGTTCTGCGGAACATGCCCGAACCCTACTCTAGTGAGCCTGGCCCTGAGCCAGGCGACACCAAAAAACCAAAAGAATCCTTCGTCAACCGTTTGCTGTCCTTGGTTCGTCGCGAACCTGAGGATAGAGAAGGTATTTTGACAATCCTTGAAGCGGCGCGCACGCGCGAGCTCATTGACGCCAATGCCTACACCATGCTCAAAGGTGCGCTAGCGGTCTCAGACTTAACAGCGACTGACATCATGGTGCCGCGTGCCCGAATGGACATGCTCGACGTCAATGAATCGGTCGCCGTTCTTTTACCCAAGATCGTGGCCATGGCTCACTCTCGGTTTCCAGTCTTCGAAGAATCCCGTGACAACATCATCGGGACCTTCATGACCAAAGACTTGTTGCGCCACATGCTCAATCCCTCTCTAAACTTGAGAGATTTGGTGCGGCCTGCTGTTTTTATCCCTGAAACCAAACGCGTCAACGTTCTATTGCAAGAGTTCCGAAGCCATCGCAACCACATTGCCATCGTGATTGATGAGCATGGCGGTATCACGGGCCTGGTCACCTTAGAAGACGTTCTTGAACAAATTGTGGGCGCCATCGAAGACGAGTTTGATGACAGCGAACAAACCATCTTCCCTGATGGGCACAATACGTGGCGACTTCTGGCGACCACCGAACTCGATGCCCTGTCTCAGGTGCTTGGTGAAGAGATGCCACCCGGCGACTACGACACTGTGGGGGGCTGGATGGCACACGAACTTGGTCGTATTCCGCGACGTGGCGATCGTCACAACCTGAACAACCTTCAGTTTGACGTGCTTCGCGCCGATACCCGCAGGGCCCTTTGGATACGGGCTAGACGTCTGCCACCACTGACACCTAATCTGGCGCAAAGCGAACAGTGAAGCGAGGCGGTTTGCTTCAAAAGCGTTATTTGTGGACCGTTTTACTTGGCATCATCTATGCTGGCTCGTTTGCACCGGGCCCCATTAATGACGATGCACTACCTTGGCTACAGTTTCTGATTCTAGCGGGGTTTGTTCACCTAGTCTGGGGGGCCAGCTCGCTCAAACAAAGCCTTTGGACGGGATTTGTGTTCGGCTGGGCTGGCTTTACAGTGGGGCTTTATTGGTTAACCATCAGCATGCACGTCTACGGACAAATGCCGATCGTGTTGGCAATCCTTGCCCTGATGCTTTTCACGGCCTACCTCGCCCTTTTCCCAGCGCTGGCTGCTGGACTAGCTCACTGGTTAAAAATCTCTCCTCGCCCCTCTGAGTACGCCCTATCGCCCTTGGCTATTGTGATGCAAGCCAGCACCTGGGCCTCGGCTTGGACGCTCGCAGAGTGGCTTCGTGGCACCCTCTTCACCGGGTTCCCGTGGCTAAACACCGCCTACGGCCAAACCAGTGGCTGGTTGGCCGGTTGGTCGATCGTAGGCGGGGCCTACGGCACGACCTTTGTGACCGCTTGGATCTGTGGCGCGGTGGCTGCCACGTTGGCTGCTGAGGCGCAACAAAACAAGATCGCTTTCACCCCAAAGCGGGGTGTGGCCGTGGTCATCGCTATTGTGCTGGTGTTCATCGGCGCATCTCTGGGACAAACCACCTTCACGCAACCCCAAGGTGAGTCACTAACAGTGCGGCTGGTTCAAGGCAACATTGATCAAGGCACCAAGTTCGATGAGGCTTTATTTGATCAAGCCATGGATCATCACATCAGTCTGGCTGGCCATCGACCTGAATCCTCTGACCGAGCCAATCCAATCAAACCAACTGGCCCAGCATCCATAACTCCTAACTTGATACTGTTGCCTGAGACGGTGATCAACCGTTTTGCGCAGCAAGTTGACCCTTCGATTTGGCGCCAGTGGGTTAACTTAGCTGATCGAGATCACGCCACGATCTTGATGGGTGTGCCTCTTTTTGATGCGGTCAACCGTGAATACACCAACAGCGTTATTTCCGTGGAACCGGGCCAGGCCTGGCAGCCACTCGCTGCGGGCGATCCCAAACATCGATACGACAAACAACACTTGGTGCCGTTTGGTGAGTTTGTGCCTTGGGGTTTTAGGTGGTTCGTTGATTTGATGCAAATCCCATTGGGCGACTTTACTCGTGGCCAGACCGATCAATCTTCATTTACAGTGAACCAGCAACGGGTGGCGGCCAACATTTGTTATGAGGACGTGTTCGGCCATGAGTTAATACCAGCCGTCAGGCAAGGCGCCACGATTTTGGCTAACTTTAGCAATCTGGGCTGGTTTGGTGATAGCGTGGCCTTACGTCAACATTGGCAGATGGCGCGTTTCAGGGCTATTGAGACCCAAAGACCTGTGCTGCGATCAACCAACACTGGCATGACAGGTGCCATCAACGAATTTGGTCAGACCATTGCCATTTTGCCCGCCATGGTAGCCGGCTATTTGGACGTGCAGATACAAGGCAGGACGGGCCTGACTCCCTATGTTCGATGGGGTGACTACCCCGTTCTGTTGTTGGCCTGCGTCATACTGATCTTGGCTTTGTTAGGACGACGTCGTCGCCAGCCTTAACCGCATTGTGATCCGGCATGCCCTGCTCAATTTCCGTCCGCGCTTTAACCCAGATTGATGACATTGATGCCCACACTTGGGACGCGCTTAATGGCCAGTCGGGTGGCAGTTACCTGTGCTCGCATCATTTTTTAAAAGCGTTTGAAACCACGGCTTGTGTTACCCCCAAAACAGGCTGGCAACCCCAACACTTAATTGTCGAATCCTCAGCTGACGAGAAGCCAACCCAAAAAGAAGTCATTGCGGTGATGCCTTTATATGTCAAGGGTCACTCTTACGGCGAATTCGTTTTTGATTGGGCTTGGGCAGATGCTTACCAACGCAATGGCCTCGATTACTACCCCAAGTGGCTATGTGGCGTTCCTTTCACGCCTGTGAGTGGCGCACGCCTGCTGACGAGCGATACGCACAGAGTGACCGCTGCGCAAGCCCTCATGCAATGGGCGCAAGCCAGCAAACTGTCTTCACTGCACGCACTCTACACAACAGCTGCCGATCAACAAGCCTTAATCGATGCTGGTTGCTTGGCTCGAACCCACACCCAATTTCACTGGCGCAATGCAAACTGGCCATCGTTTGAAGCGTTTTTGGCGACGCTTACCCAACCCAAACGTAAAAAAATTCGCGCTGAGCGCCGCAAAGTCAGCCAAGCCGGTGTTGAGATGATTACCAAAACAGGCGACCAAATTTCGCCTGAAGACTGGCAATTTTTCTATCGCTGCTATGCCCACACGTATGCGATGCGGGGCAACAAACCGTACCTCACGTCAGCATTCTTCACTGCTATTGATCCGGCACACTGTTTGTTAATTCTTGCCAGCCAAGAAAGCCAGCCGGTTGCAAGCGCTCTATTGCTTCTTGACCAAACAACCGACCCCGTAACTGGCAAAATCCAGCGCAAGCTTTATGGACGCTATTGGGGTGGGATGGCTTATGTTGATTGCCTACATTTTGAAGTCGCCTATTACACGCCAATCCAGTGGGCCATTGAAAACAACATTGATGTCATCGAGGGCGGTGCCCAAGGTGAACACAAAATGGCACGGGGTTTTGTGCCGGTCCAAACACAATCAGCTCACTGGCTGGCCCACCCTGGTTTTTTTGAAGCCGTGGAAAACTACCTCGCCCAAGAGCGCGAGGGTAATGCGGCTTACACGGCATCTTTGAACTCACCCTTTCGTGACGACCCACACGACTAGCAACAGACCGTAGCACCAAAGCCAACAGCCATTACACGATCGATTTGCCAACAGCCCACAAATCATGCATAATTTCGTTCTTCGCAATAATACGTCAGTGCCAAGCGCGACGACTCTTTAAGAGTAGAGATGCCGCCGGTTGTATCATTTGCGTGCTGGGGGGTATAGCTCAGCTGGGAGAGCGCTTGCATGGCATGCAAGAGGTCAGCGGTT
>CALBEY010000085.1 GCA_937888805.1 uncultured Burkholderiaceae bacterium | reverse complement strand
ATCAACACCCAAGTGACGTTGTACGAAGAACCTGTTGCTTAACGCACTATCGCGCATCAACCGCAGCAATAACTCAGCGGCCATCGGAAGAAGCCTTTCGCACGAATTACGACAACCGTTGACCACGCTATTGCTCGCGTCAAAAAATTTGCAACGGCAAGTGCAATCCAATGATTTATCCGATTTGTCTGCGCAAGTGGATTTCCTTTGTTTAGAGAGTGAACGCAGTGCCGATTTGATCAACCAGCTTGAAACATTATTTACCAGCCCCAAATCCTCGAATGCATCTGCCGAGTTAGAAACATCATTGGCCTACGCCATCAAAACCCTCCGTCCTCGACTAACAGCAGAAAACATCAGCCTGAAAATGCAAGGCGATACGGGTACAACTGTCGCTGGTGAATCGATTCAACTGGAAACGATTTTTATCAATCTGATCTCCAACAGCATCAACGCACTTCGTCATACAAACCCACCCCGAAGGATCGACATCAGTGTCTCAACGACCGATAAAAATTGTGTCATTGAGATAAGCGATAACGGCCCTGGCGTTCAGCCCAGCATGCTACCCAATCTTTGGCAGTTGTATGCCACCAGTGACAAACAAGGCACCGGCATCGGTCTTTGGCTGTCACAGCAAATCGCTCAATCAAATGGCGGCATCATTGAAGCAGGTAATAACGAAAGCGCTGGCGCGTGGTTTCGCGTCAGCTTACCGATTAAAGCTTAAGAGGCGTGATTGGATCTCGGTACTGAGTCAACGAATGGGTCGCACTAACACTTCTTGGAACAAATCCGTCACCACGTGTTAACCAAGAATCTTGCCCCAACAAAAAATCCAGCCACTTGGTCTAATGTCCTTGGATCGACGCCCGCCTATGGCTTAGAATATACAAAATTTAGATATCCGATCCCACCATTAGAGCCGTTTTGTCTCATATTTTTTAACTACCCACGCTCAGATCATTTGCTTAATTATTCTTGGACCGCATTTTTTTATCAGTTTCTAAAACACCCTAGACAAGTGGGTGCCGTTCTGCCCTGCTCCGTTGATCTGGCCCAAGCCATGCGTCAGGCTTTGGAAGCGAACGGCCCATCAGAAAATGCTGGTGTCGTCGAGTTTGGCCCAGGCACCGGTGGCATCACGCGTTGCCTAGACACTCATAACTTGACGCTAGTCGAGATCGATCAAACGTTTTGTCATTTACTGAAACGCCGATATCCAAACGCCCACGTGTTGAACCTGTCAGCGCAGGACTTTTTAGCGCAACAAAAAACACCCATCACCGTGGTTTCATCCATCCCGTTATTGAATAACCCACACGCTAGCGCGATCAAGCAGGCCATTTCTGAAGGGTACCGAAACGGTATGATTAAAAAACTCGTGACTTTTTCTTATGGCAGCAAGTCGCCATTTGCGCAATGCGGTTTTACGCAAGAAGAACGTTTCAAACACGTTTTGCGCAATGTGCCACCGGCCAATGTTTGGATTTACCGTTGAGCTTGTTGCGCTTTGATCAATAGTGACTCAATCAACGGCCACGCATTGTTCTTCTCATAACCTTCATCAATCAAGTTTTGACGGGTCGCTAGCTCAAAATCTTCAAACTCAAAACCCGGTGCCACCACACAACTGACCAAAGCAAAGCCGTCAGGGTCCAAAGGCTTGGCTGCAAACCACCGGCCTGCCGGAACCGTCAATTCAAACTGGCCTGCTGACCCAAGGGTTTGCGTTTGCAAAACAGACTGGGCCGCATTTGCGCTTGGGACCAATGAAAAAACCTTCACACCACTACCCTTGTGAAAAAACCAACTCTCGTCTGAGGCCACGCGATGCCAAGCCGAATAGTGCTCACCCGGCAATAAAAAATAGATGCTCGTAAAAGCCGACCGTCGACCTTGATGGGCATTGGAATCGACGTCTAACGGTGCTCGATACATCTCTCGGTAAAAGCCGCCTTCCGGATGGGGCTCTAAACGCAATTGCTCGATTAATGCAGCCGCTTGTTGATTCATTGAATGCCTCACAGATTAAGGGCGTCACAGCCAACCATATCACTGTGCTTGGGTCAAGACAAAAATTTTTAGCTTAGCTTGGTTGGCTTTGGTGACCGTGTCACCTAGGGTTTTAACATCTAGACAAACTTGCCCGTCAAGCCACCATCGACCACGATCTCAGTGCCCGTGATGTAAGAGGCGTCGTCTGACGCCAAAAATGTGGCCACCGAGGCCACTTCCCATGACGTACCCATGCGCCCAAGCGGCACTTGCTTGTCGCGTGCAGCGCTTGTTTTTGCCATGTCACCTTCAGCATCAAACACCTTGGCCACATTCTTGCGGATGCGAGGGGTGTCGATCAAACCCGGCACAATGGTGTTGGCACGGATGCCTTGGCCCGCGTATTGCTGAGCCAACATCTTGATAAAGTGAATCACGCCCGCCTTGGTGACACTGTAAGCCAAATGGGGATAACCGATGTAACGCATGCCCGCCACCGAGGACACGCCAATAATCGATCCCTTGCCTTGTTGGACCATGATCGGGCAGACCAGTTGACTGGCGATTAAGATACTTTCAAGGTTGACTTTTTGAATCCGTCCCCAATCCTCAATGGTCGTCTCGGCGGGCCCACCCACCTTGCCGATACCCGCATTGATCTGCAATATGTCGATGCGTCCCCAATCGTGCATGACGGCATCAATGGCTACCTGCATCTGCGTTTGATTGGCCACATCAGCGCCATAGGCCATGGCCTGCCCACCTTCGGCCGTGATGTCATCAACCGTCTGTGTGGCGGCTTCGAGCGACAAATCTAGGGCCGCCACTTTGGCACCAGCTCGCGCCATGGCCAAACTGCTCGCTTTGCCAATACTCATGCCAGGCGCGCTACTGCCCGCCCCTAGAATTAAAGCCACACAACCGTCTAGCCTTGAGCGACTCATGCCACCACCCTCATTGAAGTATTGGTTTATTGCCTTGCCGACAGGTGGACGTCATCGTGACGCTTTTTTGTCTATCGCCTGCGCCTCACCGGATCGCAGTAACGCCCATTTGGCCAGGGGCGGGGCAAACAACATATTGATCAGCGTCGACAACAGCAATGCGTTAAAAAGGTAACCACCATACGGCTCCCCCAATGTATCGCGCGCAATGAACGCCAGACCCATGGTTAAGCCCGCTTTGGGTAATAACAACAACCCGACGTTTGCTTTGAGTGCGGCTGGTGCTTGCGTCAGCTCTGCACCCACCCGAGCCCCGACAAACTTACCCGTGCAGCGCCCAACAATAATCAAGATCGCCAAGAGCCAAACGTCTTGCACCGCATCGAATTCAAAGAACAGGCTCGAGATCACAAAGAATAAAAGAAAAACAATGCCCTCAACAGGCTCCATGGCCACGCCCGTCTCTGGTCGTAAATTAGCAGCCACCATCCCCATGGTCATGGTCGACAAAATCAGCGACAAGCCCCATTGGTCTGAAAGCCAAAGACACAACAAAATGCCGCCCAGTGCGCTGGCCAATGCCAGTGGCCCCTTGTTTGGCATCAAGCGGCCCATCAGCACCAATCCAAGGCCTAAAACACCACCCAGCGCCAATGAGCCGACCAATTTGATCAGCGGGGCAAGAACACCGATCTCCCAAGAAAAAGCTTGGCCGTCAAGCATGGCACGCACGATCTCTAGCGACAGCCCAAACGCAACCACGGCGGCCACATCACTTAAGGCCACGATGCTCAGCGTTGAAGTGGTCAAAGGTCCTTTGCAACGCAGCTCGCGAATCAAAGCAATGGTGACCGCTGGTGCCGTTGGCCAGGCTATCGCCCCCAACAAAAACGCCAAAGGTAGGACATGACCTGCCGTCGCGGCACTATCCATCCCAACGTACAGCGCTGCACCGAACGGCACCAAGATCACAATCGTCAGCCCCCAGGCCAAAAACCCTTGAATGACCGTAATGCCTGCAATGGCACGCCCAAGACCCGTGAGATCCTTCAACCGAATGCTGCAACCAATCGCAAACCCAATGACACCCAAAAGCACGAGACCGAGCGTGGTGAGCTCATTGACTTGGTTGCGATCAAGCAGCGGCAATACCGATGGGCTTAACAAAACACCTGCACAGATGTAGCCGGTGATCCTAGGCAAACGCAAGCGTGCTGCCAGCCAGCCAAGTGCCCCTCCCACCAAGAGCAACAAACCGAGTGAAAAAATCAGATCATCTTCAATCATGGCGATGAAACATCACGCATTGGAATGGATACAAACCAACAAATACAATAGCTTATAAAATGACTTTAACTTGCCACGATTGCCAGTTATCAGCAAACCAAGGTTTCATGGCAAAGGTGCCACTGACCAAGTATTCAGAAGCATAATTTCCAGCTTAGATATGGCATTCTGTGACTTTTAAGGCTGAGCGCTTGAAGATATGATTTAGCCTAACCACTCAGTCAAGAAACAGCAACGCCATGACACCCAAACTCCAGATCAAACCCCTTCCTCCTGAACACCTTGCCACGCCTTTTACCTGGGCACAACAAGAGGGCTGGAATCCTGGCACACACGACCTGATCCCGTTTACCCAAGTCGATCCGGTGGGATTTATTGGCGGTTACTTGAATGACGAATTGGTCGCGACAGTCTCGGCCGTTCGTTACAACCAATACTTCGGCTTCATTGGTTTTTACATTGTCGCACCAACGCATCGTGGCAACGGCTACGGCATGCAAGTCTGGAATGCCGGTGTTGAGCAACTGGCAGACTTAGCCTGCGTGGGACTCGATGGCGTGCTAGCACAAACGGACAACTACCAAAAATCAGGTTTTAAGTTAGCGCACAAAAATTGCCGCTATGAAGGCAACCCTGAGCAATTTCGAGCAAAATCCAGTGGCGAACTTGATCAGGGCGAACGACTAGAACCGTTAGCGCAAGTGGGGTTTGACACCCTGGTGAGTTTTGATGAACAGCACTTCCCAACCCGTCGCAACACATTTTTAAAAGCTTGGGCTACGCAGGCGGATCATCACGGTTTGGCCATTCTGCGCGGCCATGAGATTTGTGCGTACGGCATCATCCGCCCGTGCAGCTTGGGCTACAAAATAGGACCCTTGTTTGCTCAAACGACCGCTCAAGCGTGCCATCTTATCTTGGCACTTTGCTCAAACCTCGAACCCCAGACGCCTGTTTACCTCGACCCACCTGCCAGCAATGTCATGGCAATTAACCTCGCGCAGTCTTTGGGGATGAGGATGGTCTTTGAGACCGCCAGAATGTACAAAGGTGCTACCCCAAGCCTACCGATCGAAAATATTTATGGCATCACCAGCTTTGAATTGGGTTGAACGCAAGTGCCAGACGGATCGAACTAGGACCTTAGGCACTTCTCCAAGCTGGGCCTTTGGTGCACAGCCATAGTCCGACACCCACGGTCACCATGCCGGCACTCACCCCCCAAAAAATCCCGCCCACATCAAACCCAAGCCTGGCGGTGATGAGGCCAGTCAGTGTCACCACCACCAGTCGAACCACACCAACCAACACTGGCAAAAACATCCTACCAGTACCTTGAGAGGCAAAGTAAAGCACTTGCCCAGCAACAAAAACACCATAAAAAGGCGCCACGATTTGTAAGTACCGCGCACCCGCTTGATACGGTTCGGGGTCTGCCGTAAACCACGACAGCCAAAGTCCTGGCCAAATCGCCAAGGCAATCCCCATGGGCGTAAAAACACCCAATGCAATCAAGCCACCCGTTCGCGCAATGGTTCGTGCACGGTCGTGTTGAGCGGCACCGATGTTAATACCCACAGCCGTTGTCAAGGCACCACCAATACCAAACGCAATCGGCACGAGCATCAGCTCCAAGCGACTACCCAGCCCATAGCCCCCAAGCGCCTGAAAACCGTAACGGCCGATCAAGCCTGTCACCACCACCACGGCCAACACGATGGTGATGCTATTGAGCATACTTAAGCCACCCACCCGAAGAATGTCCGCCATGGGCGGCCACGCTAGCCAGCTTGGTTTCATGCTCACAGCCAAATGACCGCGTAAGACATAAATCAGCAGACCCAAACCGGCCGCCCCCTGACAGGCAACCAGGGCCACCGCCGGACCCAACACACCCAACTTTGGAAACAATCCCAAACCCAAAGTCAGGCAGGCCGAGAGCGTCACTTGCGCCACCGTTGAAATCATCAAAGCAATAGCTGGTGCTCGCATGTCGCCTGCGCCACGACAAATGGCAAACATGGTGAAAAACAACCAAGATGCCGTGGCGCCACCAAAGGCGATGTAGGCGTAATGAACGGCGCCATCTAGCGCCTGGTCGGTGCCACCCAAAAGGGTAAAGATTGCCTCGGCAAACAAAACAAACACCAGGACAAAGACAGCCGACATCACCAAGCCAATCAACAAGGCATGCCAAGCAACGGCGTTGGCTCGGGCTTGGTCGCGGCGCCCGAGCGCTCGCGACAAGGCCGAGGCAATGCCACCACCCATGGCACCATTGCCAAACATTTGCATCAACATCTGAAACGGAAAGACCAATGCGAGGCTTGCGAGTGCTGTTGTGCCCAATCGCGCGACAAAATACGCGTCAAATATCGTCACCAGCGTGATCAGCAAGTTCGAAACAATATTGGGTGCCGATAGCTTCCAGATCACGCGCCCAACGGGGCCCGCCAACGCCAATTGAACCGCTGGCGACACTGGCGGTGGATCCGCTATCGGTTGGATCATCCCGCTCTCTCCAATGTGCCAACCCGTCTGGGGCTATCGCAGCTTAATAAAATGATTTGTCTTCAAGCGTCAAGTGGGGAAAGGCACTGAGGACGTGACTATTAGAAACCGGTGCAGCCTTACAAATGTGAGCTTGACTTAGTTCGGACAAGCGCGTCACCCCCAGCAAACCCATGGCTGTTTGCACTTCGTTTTCTAGCAGCTCTAACAATCGTACGACCCCCTGCAAACCATCGGCGGCCAAGCCAAAGCACTGCATGCGACCCATGCCGACCATATCAGCACCACTGGCAATGGCTTTGACGATGTCAGTGCCTCTGTTAAAGCCCCCATCAATAATGATTTGGGCTTGGCGATCAACAGCCTCAACAATCTCGGGCAACACTTCCATGCTCCCTCGATCATGATCGAGTTGGCGACCGCCGTGGTTAGACACGTAAACCATGTCAACGCCATGCTCGACAGCCAAACGCGCATCCTCAGCCGTCGAAATACCTTTGAGGATGAGCGGGATTTTCAGCTTCGATTTAATCCGGTCAACATCATCCCAAGTGATGGTCGGCTGGAACTCTCGCCCTGGCACATTGCTGCGGCGTATATTGCGTTTGGCAATATCGCGCTCACGACGACTGTAATAGGCGGTATCGACTGTCAAACAGAACGCCTTGCAGCCAGCCACAGCGGCACGCTCAACCAGATCATCAACCCAGGCCGCATCACCATGCACATACAACTGGTAGAGCCGCAAGGCATCGGGCACCGCTTTGGCTACCTGCTCAAAATTCACCACACTGACTGAGCTCAACATGTGCGCAATACCGAATTGTTCCGCAGCCTTGGCTGCAGCCACAGCCGCGTCTGGGGCAAACAACTCCAAGCTCCCAACGGGCGCCAACATCACGGGTAGGCGTAACCGTCGGCCTAGAAACATGGTCGAGGCGTCAACCTCGCTGACATTTCGCAACACCCGCGGCTTAAAAGCCAGCGTATCGATAGCCGCCCGATTCCGATTAACCGTGGTCTCTGTTTCCGTCCCGCCGATGATGTAGTCCCAATTATCATGATTGAGCTTTTGTCGGGCCTTTTTCACAATCTCGTGTATGGCAAGAAAGGTTTCGGGGTAGGACGCAGATTGAGTCATGATCGTTCTCTAAGATATGTTGTTTGAGTGTTGGGGGTGGTCAGTGGGTTTGCGCCCGTATCAGTTTAAAAACTGCTGTGTTAGTTGATCATAACCATTGGCATCTGTGGCCAGATTCATGGTCTGCGCCGTGGGCTTTTTGGCCAGATCGCTTGGCAAAACACCCTCTTGCACCGCCTTCATGGCCTCAAATAGCGCTTGCGCGGCCACGCCAAAGGGCTGATGCCCCCAAAGCCAAACGCGCACGCCACGGCTCGCCAAGTCAGCACGATCAAACAAAGACGCGTCAGACCCAGCCACCATCATGGGCAACTTTAAATCTTTCGTGATAATTTCAAGCTCTTCTTTCTTTGTTAAATACGGCACAAACAATGCATCTACACCAGTGTCTTGATAGGCCAGCAAACGTCTTGCCGCTTCGCGAGGGCCCTCAGAGCCGTTGGCATTGGTGCGCGCAACAACCAACATCGGACCTGAACCACGCGCCAAAACCGCGGCTTTCATCTTCTTGACGCCTTCTTCTATCGAGATCAAACCCTGGACCTCGTCAGCACCAAACTCTCGCGGCAAGATCGAATCTTCAACACAGGTCGCCGCCACACCAGCGGCTTGTAACTCTTGCACCGTGCGCATGACGTTCAAGGCATTGCCGTAGCCATGGTCAGCGTCAACAACCAAATTCACCGCATCTAGGCGACAAATGCGGCGTGCCTGCTCAACCAACTCAGAGGCCGTCAACAAAACAATGTCCGGTGCGCCGAGTACGGTGTGCGAGGCCACTGAACCACCCATCACACCAACCTCACTGCCCAAAGCCCTCGCAAAACGCGCAGAAACGGGGTCAAACACCGAACTGGCAATCAAGCATTGATCGCCGTTTAAGATTTCGCGCAATGAACGGCGTACGCCTGCGTCAGGTATGGCTGGGGTTTTTGCTGGCATCAATGTTTCCAAAAATTTTCAAGGACAATCAGGTGCGCCCGTGTTAGCGGCAGGTGACCGACAAAGGATGGTTTTAATCCGAGTACCCACCCTGAGTCTAGTCAGGCTTGCGGTATTTGACTGTCTTTGGCCTCGAAAATGAGCGTGTCGCAACTGCCATGAACTTAATTATTTACAACAAAGCACACCAAACAAGGGATTTCCCTACTGCACCCATCCTCGCCAAAAGATAATTTTATGTATTCGCAAGCGTCCATCACTTTCCTAAGGGGCTGCGAGATCAATTGACCAAGAAAATTTAATGGAGACATTGACTATGAAGCGACTGACCACAGCCGCCACTGTTTTATTGGCATCAACGATGCTATTTGGCGCAACGGCAAGTGCAGAACAATTCCCAACGAGACCCGTCACACTGGTGGTGCCTTTCGCCACCGGCGGCTCTAACGATATCGTCGCTCGTCTGCTCGCCAAGCAATTGAGTGACATCTGGAAGCAACCTGTCATTGTTGACAACAAACCCGGCGCAGGCGCAGCCATCGGCTCTGCTTATGTCGCCAAACAGGAACCAAACGGCTATACGCTACTGATTGCATCGGTCACCTTCACGATGTCCCCCGCTGTTAGGAGTTTGCCGTATGACCCCGTTAATGACTTTTCTAGAATCGGGCTGATTGGCGAGGTGCCCCTAGCACTTGGTGCCAAGCCAAAGGTCACCGCCACCACACCACAGGAATACTTCGCCTACCTCAAAGCCCTGCCCCAAGGCAGCTATGGCGCCACTGGGGTTGGCAGTATCCAGCACTTTGCCGGTGAATTACTGAATATGAAAATCGGCTCTAATATTCAGGCTGTTCAGTACAAGGGCGGTGGCCCAGCCATGAATGACGTGATGGGTGGGCACATAGAATTCTCGATTGGTAGCCTGACCCAGATGTTGCCGCAATTTAAGTCTGGCAATATCAAAGGCATTGCGGTCACCAGCGCCGAACGCTCACCGGCCGCACCCGACCTACCCACCCTCAAAGAGTCTGGTCTTGCCGATTACGACTTGACGCAATGGTGGGCTATTTTGGGGCCAAAGGGCATGAGTGAAGACCGTATCGCTCAAGTTAACAACGCCATTCGCCAAGCCGTGACGTCAGCAGACATGTCCCAAGCACTGGCTCGCGAAGGCGGCACACCCCGTCCGATGACACCGGCCGAGTTTTCTAAGTTCATGGATAACAACTTCAGCCAGTGGAAAAAACTGGCCGCTGACACAGGAATGATCGTCAAAAAGTAACCGAAACGATGACTCGTTCCCAGAGCCAAGTGGCCGCCCACTGCGCTGCCACTTGGCTCATGATTGATTTTTAAAAAATGTTTTTTAGGGAGCGCGCATGGCAGCGCACGTGGTTGCAGTCATTGATGATTTTCAACAAAAGTCCCTCGACACCATTGCACAGTGTCTGCCCAAGGATTGGGTCTTACGAATCACGGCGTCAAACTCAGCTGGGGATGTGCAATCGGCGATGGCTCAAGCCGACATCGTTTTTTTAATGGGTAAAGCAGTGACCGCACCCATGGTGCAGGCCTCGCAGAAGTTACGCTTCATACAGAAGCTAGGAGCTGGTGTTGACAACATTGATTTGCAGGCCTGCAAATCACAAGGCGTGGTGGTAGCCAAATTGCATGGCGGCAACGCCGTGCCAGTGGCTGAACACACACTTTTGATGACGCTCGCCACCTTGCGCCGTCTACCCCAGCTCGATCGCGATACCCGCGCTGGGCTCTGGGTTCGTGAACGGGCTAGGACCGTGAGCCGGCAGCTTTCAGGCAAAACAGTCGGTATTGTCGGGTTCGGTGCGATTGGTCGTGCCTACGCGCGACTACTACGGGGCTTTGATGCCAAGGTGAATTATTTTGATATCGTAGAAGCGCCCCCATCATTGTGTCGCGAGCTTAACGCAACCCACATGGATTTCGATGCGTTACTGAGCACCGCAGATATTGTCTCGGTGCACACGCCCCTGACTGAGGCGACGCGCCACCGATTTGGCGCGCGTGAGTTTGCGTTGATGAAGCCATCGGCAGTTTTTATCAATTGTGCACGCGGCGGTATCGTCGATGAAGTCGCCTTGCTTGAAGCTCTCAAACGAAATGTCATCCATGGCGCGGGCATCGACGTTTTTGCGCAAGAGCCAACACCCCAATCGACTGCATTCTTTACCCTAGATAACTGTGTGGTCACCCCACACACAGCGGGTGGCACGGTTGATAACTTTGAACATGTGGTTAAACGTGCGATTGACAACGTGCAACGACTTGACCAGGGTCAGGCCTTACCGGAAGGTGATCGGGTGGTTTAGAAATACCTTTAAAGGCATTCGCGGTTAATTGATGGTGTAACGGAGAGTTAGGTGAAAACGACAGTTGAGTTGATGGCCGAATCATTCAAGGCCCTAGGCACCCCCTTTATTGTTGGGCATCCCGGTGGTGAATCAGTCGAATTAATGGAGGCGGCACGACTGCGCGACATGCGTTTTATTCTCATGAAACAAGAAGTTGCTGGTGCCATGCTGGCCAGTACTTGGGGTGAAATCACTGGCTCTCCTGGCGTCTGCTTGTCCACACGCGGTCCGGGGGCAGCAAACATGGTCAATGGCATTGCGCATGCCATGCTCGATCGAGCCCCACTCATTGCCTTAACGGATCGCTACTCCATGGGTGCCCACGAAGTGGGCCTGCGCCAGCGCATCGATCAAAAGGCCATGATCGCCCCGTTGGTGAAGTGGAGTACGACGCTTGAAGCCTCAGTGGTCGGCCACCAACTCAAGCGCGCTGCGCGCACGGCTTTGGCGCACGCCCCGGGCCCTGTTCACATTGATATTCCCCAAAGTGAAACCACCAAAGCAGCGGGCGGTGACACTGACGTAGAAGCGCTCTTGATCAATCGACCCGTGGTTATACCTGATCGCCAAAGTTTGTCAGCTTTGATCACCAAGATAAACGCCGCCAGCAAGCCCGTTTTGCTCGTCGGCTTGGGTGTGTTGTGGGACAAAGCCAGCCAAGAGCTGGTGCAGCTCGCCGAGCATCTCGGCGCACCGGTACTGACGACTTCAAAAACCAAGGGGGCGATTCCCGAGGATCACCCTTTACGAGCGGGTTGCATCATTGGTGGCTTAATCGAGCGCAAACTGGTGTTGCAGTCCGATCTCATCATCACCATCGGCGTTGATGCCGTCGAACTGCAACCCAAACCTTGGCCATACACCATCCCAACAATTTCGTTAGCCAGCATTGAGTCGACCGATGGCTTCATTCCCGCTGAAATTGAAATGGTCAGCAACCTCAAAGTCTTGATGCAAGCAGTGGTTGAGTATTCCCGCAGCAAGCCCTCTTGGGGTGAGGGGGCCGCCAAAGCGTTTCGTCAAGATGTGCGCGTGGCGCTTGACACGCCGTCAACGGGCTTACCACCACAGCGCCTGATGGAAGTCGCTCGGGCGGTCCTGCCAAGACAGACCATCGCCACTTGCGACGCCGGTGCAAGCCGACTTTTGGTGGTTCAAAAGTGGGCGTCTTATGGACCACGCGAATTCCTGACCTCCAATGGACTAGGTTCCATGGGGTTTGCCATTCCCGGTGCGATGGCGGCGAAGTTGGCCCACCCCGATCGACCCGTGGTTGCTTTCACGGGTGATGGTGGCGCCATGATGGCTATCGCTGAAATTCAGACTGCTGTCAAAGAGGATCTGCCCATCATTGTTGTCGTGCTAGACGATCAGGAAATTGGGCTGATCCGCGTCAAGCAAGAACTCAAAGGTATCACCCGCCACGGTGTGGCCATCGGTGGGATTGATTGGGGCACATTGGCCCGTGGCATGGGCGCCGAAGGAACCACGGTTTCAACCGAAAACGAATTACAAGACGCTTTGCAAGTGGCGCTCAAATCAAATCGCACCACGGTGATCGGTGCGCGCATTGATCCATCGGGCTATGTGGCGCAATTCAATGCGTTGCGTGAACTCTAAACGTTCAGGAACAAAGCCCGTGAATGCACCGTTTGTTGCCGTTGTCTCAGACATTGATTTTAGGACTGATCACGGATCCGCACTCGGGCAACGCTTAAATGACTTGTTGTCAGCGTGTGGGGTGGTGGTGGTGAAAAACCAATCACTCACGCCACCGCTATTCATGCGCGCCATTGAGCACTTTGGTGAACTGATGCCTCAGCAGATCAAAAAGTTCACCCTACCGGATTACCCGCTGGTTGGCTTTAATTCGAGCAACGACTTGCCGCGTAAAGACGGCAAGCTTCAAGTTCGCGGCGAGAACTATCACACCGACCATTCCAATGAACTGACGCCACCGCGCGCAACCGCCTTACACGCCGTCCAGGTTCCGGCCACGGGTGGCGATACGCAGTTTGTCGATGTGCGAGCGGCCTATGATGACCTGCCAGACGATGTGAAGGGCAAAATCGATGGCTTGTTTTCTTTACATGTGCACCAGAGCTCAAAGAGCCCTAGGTCATTGGCCAAATTGACTGCCGAACAACTGGCCCTGATTCCTCAAACACGCCAACCGCTGGCGATCAAACACCCCACCTCAGGCCGTCCGGCGCTTTACCTAAACACTGGCCGAATGGAGGGCATCGAAGGCATGCCTGAGCAACAAGCTTATGCGCTGATTGAATATCTGTACAACCACGCCACCAATCCACGTTATGAGTATCGACACCGTTGGCAAATAGGGGATGTGGTGATTTGGGATAACCAAGCCGTGATGCATCAAGCCAATGCGGATTACGACCCCGCTGAATACCGCTACCTGCTTCGGCTTATGATCAAAGGGGTGGCGCTCACCCCACACCGCACAACGGCTTGAGCCTCATGACTTCAGCCTAAACGCTCGATTTTTCTCAATCGCCTTTGGCCAAGGCATCACGCACGCCACTGACCCATTGCTGGCCGGCGGTCATGATGAAACTGATGTCGCTTTGGGTGGTGACAAACTGTGCGCCGCTCTTGATGGCTCGGGCTTGCCGAGCCACATCGCGATTGCCACCACAGCCCGCAAACTTGCCGTGTTTTTTAGCGACTTCAATGACGCGCGCCTGAGCGGCAACAACTTCAGGATCGTCAAACTGTCCCGGTTTGCCTATGTTGGCCGCAAAATCATTGGTACCCATGTGAATCACATCAATGCCAGGTGTGGCACAAATGGCCTCAATGTTCTCTAAGCCTTGCGCCGTCTCAATCATGCACACCAAAAGACACGCCTCGTTCAATGCCGTGATGGCATCGGTCAGTGGTACTGACTTGTAGTCAAAGTGCGGATAGCCCCCGACCACTGAACGCTTTCCCATAGGCGCGAAGCGACAAACCTCAACGGCTTGTTGGGCCTGCTCGGCCGTATTGATGTCTGGGTAGACGATGCCAGCCACCCCGCTATCCAACAACACCGGCACATCTGGATCTTGAATGCTTTTGACCCGAACCAAGGGAGCAATCCCAATGGCCATGGCCACCTGGGCGATGTGACAGATTGTCTCTAAAGTGAAAATTGAGTGCTGGCAATCAATAAAGATAAAGTCGTGGCCTGTCGCTTTGGCAATCCGTGCAATGTCGCCTGACCGTCCTAAGCGCACGTTCATACCCAACACCGGCTCTCCCGCTCTCAGGCGTTGTTTCAATGGGTTAGCAGTGTGTATGCTCATCAGGATAGTCCGATTGATATTGTCAGTCGCGATTAAGGCTTGTCATCCCTGTCAACCCAGCAAGTACGGTACCTTAACCTGCTCACAGAGCTCTCGAATCTGTTCTGCAAGCGCCGGTGGCATGGGAATGCCATTGGCTTGGCGGTCTTGACGCGATTGCTCTTCGAGTTCGCCGTGCACCAGCACCTTTTGTGAGGGGTCAGCGGCTGGCGTGCCGTGCAGCACATCAATCACCGCATCAAGGTCGTCTTTAAAGTCATCCGGGTCGCGAAACACCGCGGGGTCAATGACACAAAAAAAGTGACCCAGATTGTCAGGGTCTTCTGGACGCTGGGTCTTAACCCGTATCGGCGAAAACGACGAACCTGACAAAGTACCCCCTAGGATGTGCACCATCATCGCCAACCCGTAACCTTTGTGACTGCTCATCTCTGGCGTGCCCCCAAGCGGCGCGAGCCCGCCGCCTGGCGACTTGGTTGCATCTGAAATGATGGTCATGGCTTGGTGAGAATCAGTCACCGGCTTGCCGTTTTCATCGGTCACCCATCCCGAGGGTATGGAATCACCGCGCAACTCATAGACACGCACTTTGTTGGCAGCGACACTGCTGGTGGCCATATCGAGCACAAATGGTCGGTGGCGCTTAGCGGGTGCGGCAAAGGCGATGGGATTGGTACCCAATAACGCTTGCTTGCCGTGGGTGGGTACGGTGTTCATGGACCGTGTTGAGCTGGTACACATACCCACAAAGCCCGCCTCAGCAGCCATCCGAACGTAATAGCCTGCTGCGCCAAAGTGATGCGAATTGCGTACGCAAACCATCCCTATCCCAAACTTTTGAGCGCGCTCGATGGCCATTCTCATGCCCATGACTCCAGCGGCGTGTCCCAAACCAGCATCAGCGTCGACTAGCGCGGTCACACCACGATCGTTGATCACCTTGGGCTCGGCATTGAGATTCAGTCGGCCACTGATGCGAAACCCGTTATATGTTTTAAGCATCGACACGCCATGCGAATCAACCCCAGAGAGGTCAGTATCGACCATCACATCGGCGCTCAAGGTCGATTGCGACTCGCTCATGCCCCAGGCACGTAAGAGCGAATAAATTTGCGCCCTGACGTTTTCTGCCGAAGGCGATATCCAGTTTTGCTTGTCTGATTTCATATGAAGTAGGTATCCCATGGCTAAGCTTGAGCCATCTTATGGGACGTGTCGGGGTCATTTCAAAGCTTTTTCTCAACCCAAGGATTCAAACAAGGGAAATCACTAGGGTTCTAACGGCTAGCCCAGGTGATCGGCGCCAAACAGCGGATAAACGTGCCGGGTCAAAGTGGCTTAACGTATGCCAAAAAAGAGACGGTTGTGGTTCAATATCATTATGCGATTATCCCAAGCCCAAATCGATAACATTTTGAGGGTCACACAAGAGACCTTGGGACATGACGCACGTGTCACGTTGTTTGGCTCGCGCGCGCGTGATGACGCCAAAGGTGGGGATGTGGATTTGATGGTTGAGGTTAATCGAAGTATTTTGGATCCGGCTCTGGTGAGCGCCCGTATTGCCAGCCGTGTTTCACGCTCAATGCATGGACGTCGAGTTGATGTCTTGCTTAAAGCACCTAACCTCATGAATCATCCCATTCACGATGTTGCGACTCAAACGGGTATCGTTCTGTGCAACTAGATCATGAATTGACAGCACGACTAAAGTTCTTGTGCCGGGTTACCCGTAAGGAATCCAAGTACTTACAAGAGACCGATGCTAGGCTTTTTTCTACGCCTTTGGATATCGAGACACTTAGACATTTGACCAAAGACTCAGCACTTGCTGAACGGCTAGATGCGTTTGTCAGTCGATTTGGGCGCCTACAAGATACGCTGGCAGACAAGCTACTGCCCACGCTGCTTGATGCCATGGCTGAGCGTCGAGCGTCAGCAATTGAAAACCTTGATCGAGCAGAAAAATTGGGTTGGCTGTCATCGACTGAAGACTGGCTGGTTATGCGTAAATTGCGTAACCAAATGGTGCATGAATACATCGAGGATTTGGTCGTCCTTCACAATGCACTGACGGCTGGTCATGACTTTGTCAGCACGTTGAGCGATACCACTGAGCGCTTAATCGATCAAGCGCAGCAACGCATTGGTCAACAGTCATAAATCGTTATAAACCAGCTAAGTTAGCGCTTGCAAATTCGGGTCGGTTTTGTGGTGCTTGATGAAATAGGCGACGTCAGGGGTTTGACGCACATAGCCGTTTCTTTGAGTAAGAGCTCAGTGCAAGCGACTGAATCATGCCAGCCATTTTTGGCCGAAGATCAACGAGAAGTCCCCACTAAGGCAGGTTCACCTCAGCACAGCGGTTAAACAACACCACCCAAAACACACGGCAAGCCGCTTGAACGGCGCTGTGATCAGGCCAAATACTGCCTAAATGAGGCCGTGACTGGGTATGCGCTGAATCGGTTTCAAACGCTCACCATCCCTGTTGTCAAGCGCCTACAATGGAACACTTAAGACAAGTTAGTGTTTCGCCGTAGCCCTCACGACCCGCCCATTGGTGACACCAGACAGTCAGTAGGAGAAAAGCCTTGGCTCAAATTCGGTCCCAACTCAACCCCCGAAGCGCTGACTTTGAGGCCAACGCCCAAGCCATGAGGGCGTTGGTCGATGACCTCCGGGTTAAAGTCGATCAGGCCGCTGAAGGCGGCGGTCAAGCGGCGCGCGATAAGCACATTGCACGTGGCAAGTTATTGCCCCGCGATCGGATTCAAATGTTGATTGACCCGGGCACGCCCTTTTTAGAGCTGTCACCGCTGGCTGCCTTAAATATCTATAACAACGACGCGCCGTGCGCGAGCCTGATCACTGGTATCGGTCGAATCAACGGCCAAGAATGCATGATTGTTTGCAACGACGCGACCGTCAAGGGCGGCACCTATTACCCGATAACTGTCAAAAAGCATCTTCGTGCGCAAGAGATCGCCCAACAAAACCGACTGCCTTGCGTCTACCTAGTGGACTCGGGCGGCGCCAATCTACCGAATCAGGATGAGGTGTTTGCTGATCGAGATCACTTTGGCCGTATTTTTTACAACCAAGCCAATATGAGCGCTCAGGGCATTGCCCAAGTGGCGGTGGTCATGGGTTCATGCACAGCCGGTGGTGCTTATGTGCCCGCCATGAGTGACGAAGCCATCATCGTCAAAAACCAAGGCACCATTTTTTTGGGGGGGCCACCCTTGGTTAAAGCCGCCACCGGAGAGGTGGTCAGTGCTGAAGACTTGGGTGGGGGTGACGTTCACACCCGTTTATCCGGGGTCGCTGACCATTTGGCGCAAGATGATCTGCACGCACTTGACCTCGCCCGCCGAGCCATTAAAAACCTCAATCGACGCAAAGAACCCCTACCCACAAACTCCAAACCTATTGAGCCGGCTCATCCCACAGAAGAGCTTTACGGAGTAATTCCCACAGACACACGTCAACCCTTTGATGTACGCGAGATCATTGCACGCATCGTCGATGGATCTGAGTTCGATGAGTTCAAAGCGCGCTTTGGCGCCACCTTGGTTTGTGGCTTTGCCGAAATCCATGGGCGATTGGTTGGCATCCTCGCCAACAACGGCATTTTATTTTCTGAATCAGCACTCAAAGGCACTCACTTCATCGAGTTGTGCTGCCAGCGCAAGATACCATTGGTATTTCTACAAAATATCACCGGCTTCATGGTGGGACGCAAATACGAAAACGAGGGCATTGCTCGCCATGGCGCCAAACTTGTCACCGCTGTGGCCACGGCTGAAGTTCCTAAATTCACCGTCATCATCGGTGGCAGTTTCGGCGCGGGGAACTATGGCATGTGCGGGCGTGCCTTTGGACCCCGTTTTCTTTGGATGTGGCCCAACGCCCGCATTTCAGTCATGGGCGGCGAGCAAGCAGCACGTGTTTTGGCGACCATCAAACGCGACCGCATCGAGGCACAAGCCGGCGCTTGGAGTGAAGAAGAACAAGAGGCGTTTATGGCGCCCATCCGCCAACAGTATGCCGAGCAAGGTCACCCCTATTACGCGACCGCCCGACTGTGGGACGATGGCATTATTGATCCTGCTGATACCCGACGCCTGCTGGCGCTTGGCTTAAGTGCATCAGAAAACGCGCCCATCGCCGATACCCAATTTGGTATTTTTCGCATGTAAGGCTGACATGACCACGCGACCCAATGACTTAAACCCAACGACGGACCGCTTTTCAAGAGGCCTCTTAACCCATGTTTAGCAAGGTCCTGATTGCCAATCGTGGCGAAATCGCCTGCCGCATTGCGGCGACTGCCCGCCAAATGGGCATCCGTACCGTGGCGGTGTATGCCGACGCTGATGCACAAGCCAAGCACGTGGCCAGTTGCGACCAAGCTGTGCCTATTGGCGGCAACTCGCCCAAAGAAAGCTACCTGCAATGGCAGCGCATCATTGATGCGGCCGTCGCAACGGGCGCCCAAGCGATTCATCCCGGCTATGGGTTTTTAAGTGAAAACCCGGAATTTGCAGAAGCCTGCGCCCAGCATGGCATCGTATTCATTGGACCACCCGCTCACAGCATCCAAGCCATGGGCTTAAAAGCCGAAAGCAAGCGCCTGATGGCGCGGGCCGGCGTACCCTTGGTGCCGGGCTACCATGGCAGTGACCAATCACCCGATCTGTTGATAGCCAGAGCCACTGAGATCGGGTACCCCGTCATCATCAAAGCCAGCGCGGGCGGTGGCGGCCGAGGGATGCGGGTGGTTGTGAGTGCTGAGGACTTCGCCCCAGCGCTACTTTCTTGCCAACGCGAAGCTGCCAACAGTTTTGATAACGATGCGGTCCTGATTGAAAAGTATGTCAAACAACCCCGCCACATCGAGATCCAAGTTTTTGCCGACAGCCATGGCCAATGCGTTTATTTGTTTGAACGAGACTGTTCGGTGCAGCGACGTCATCAAAAACTGATTGAGGAGTCGCCAGCACCAGGTTTGACCGAAGCCATGCGGCAACAAATGGGACAAGCCGCAGTCGCCGCGGCGCTTGCCGTGGGCTATGTGGGGGCTGGCACGGTTGAGTTTATTGTCGAACAACCAAACGGCCATGACGATCCTGATGCCATGCGCTTTTATTTCATGGAAATGAACACCCGACTGCAAGTGGAACACCCAGTGACCGAAGCGGTCACTGGGATTGACCTGGTTCAGTGGCAGTTGCGAATTGCAGCCGGTGAACCCCTGCCTTTGCGCCAAGAACAACTGCGCATCACTGGTCATGCGATTGAAGCCCGGGTTTGTGCCGAGAACCCCGACAATCAATTCATGCCTGCAACCGGCCTGGTGTCGACCTATAACAAACCACCACACAACGCCTTCAGCGTCGCGCCACATGACGGGCCGGTGCGCGGCGTGCGGTTTGATGATGGGATTCGGGCTGGCGATGCCATCACGCCTCATTACGACTCAATGATTGCCAAAGTGATTGTGCATGGTGCTACGCGTGCGCAAGCAATCTCTCGGCTTGATGCGGCATTGGCCGACACACATATTGTTGGCTTAACCACCAATGTGCAATTTTTACGCGATATCATCAAAACGGACTCTTTCTCCCAAGCAAGGTTAGACACCGCGCTCATCGATCGTGAAGCCGACACGCTCTTTGATCAAGACCATATCGGGATCAATCAAGCTGTGGCAGCGGCTGTTGCGCACCTACTGCAAACAGAGTCAGCCTTGCAAACCAACGATGCATTCTCCGTGCGCGACGGCTGGCGAGCCTTTGGACAAACACAGCGCCGCCTTGACTTTGTGTACCGCCAAAACACCTTGAGCGCCACGCTGACATATGGCAAAAACGGCGCCCTTACCCTACAAATGGGCGAGCAGATCGGACCATTGCGGTACGTGTGTTTGACCGACACTGAATTCACAGTCCAATGGTGTCACGCGCCGTTGTTATTTTCAATTTACGCCACTGGCAAGCACTACACACTGTTTGGTGCTCAAGGCATGGCTCAAATAACAGCATTGGATCCTCTGGCACAAGCTACACACGCCCACGACGATGTCGGTAACCTGACGGCTCCAATGCCAGGCAGCATGGTGAGCTTTATGGTTCAAGTGGGCGACACCGTGACTAGAGGGCAGCCGCTCGCGGTGATTGAAGCCATGAAAATGGAGCACACCATCAGCGCCCC
>CALBEY010000084.1 GCA_937888805.1 uncultured Burkholderiaceae bacterium | reverse complement strand
GACGGTCGTTCTTGAGTCATGATGCGCCTAATGGGTAGAAAGAGCGTGGGCTTGTGGATCGAGCATTGGCGACCTTTTGGTAGCAATAAAGGCTCGACCCCAGTTGAGGTTGAGGTCTTCTCACATGCCGGTGTAAACGGGTCCCTCGCCACCCTGTGGGGCAACCCAAACAATGTTTTGCGACGGATCCTTGATATCGCAGGTTTTACAGTGCACACAATTCTGGGCATTGATCTGCAGGCGATCGTGTCCGGTTTCGTCTTTGACATACTCATAAACACCGGCTGGGCAGTAGCGCGACTCGGGTCCTGCATAAGTGGCCAGATTGAGCTTTACCGGGACGCTACTGTCTTTGAGTGTTAAGTGGATGGGCTGATTTTCTTCATGATTGGTGTTCGAGATAAAAACCGAACTCAGCCGGTCAAACGTCAATTTACCGTCGGGCTTGGGATAGTCGATCTGCATGCATTCGGCAGCCGGTTTCAGGCATTCGTGATCAGGCCGCGTCCGGTGAATGGTCCAAGGAATGTTGCCTTTTAGCAGCCATTGTTCAACACCAGTCATCACGGTGGCAACGGTGCGGCCCTTCTTAAACCACTGTTTAAAGTTCCTGGATTTATTCAGTTCGGTGTGCAACCACGACTTTTCAAAAGAAACCGGGTAGGTCACGAGTTCATCTTGTTGGCGTCCTGCGGCGATGGCCTCAAATGCAGCCTCGGCAGCCAACATGCCTGACTTAATCGCGGCGTGACTGCCTTTGATGCGCGAGGCATTCAGGAACCCGGCCTCACAGCCGACCAAAGCACCACCCGGGAAAACGAGTTTTGGCAGAGACAACAGGCCGCCGGCGGTCAGCGCACGTGCACCGTATGCCAAGCGTTTGCCACCCTCAAAAATGGGGGCAATGGCCGGGTGCGTTTTGTAGCGTTGAAATTCTTCAAATGGCGACAGCCATGGATTGGCGTAGTCAAGCCCGACCACCATGCCCACGGCGACTTGGTTGTCTTTCATGTGGTAGAGAAATGAGCCGCCGTAGGTGTCTGAGTCCAACGGCCAGCCAGCGGTATGAATCACTTGACCAGGTTTGGCACGTGAGGGCGCCACTTCCCAAAGTTCCTTAATGCCGATACCGTAGCTCTGGGGATCACGGCCGTCGTCAAGCTTGTATCGAGCGATCAGTTCACGCCCCAGTTGACCACGGGCGCCTTCGGCAAAAACCGTGTACTTGGCCAAGAGCGCCATGCCAGGCTGGAAGTGCTCTGTGGGTTGCCCGTCGCGCCCAACCCCCATGTCACCCGTGGCCACACCAATGACCTGGCCTTGTTCGCCATACAGCAACTCAGCGGCCGCAAAACCCGGGAAAATGTCCACGCCCAGCGCCTCAGCTTGTTCACCGAGCCAGCGTGCCACTTGGCCCAAGCTGATAATGTAATTGCCATGGTTTTTAAAGCAATCGGGCAGCAGCCATTCGGGCGTTTGTTTGGAGCCGGTCTGGGTCAAAAATAGAAACTTATCTTCCGTTACTGGTGTGTCTAAGGGCGCGCCCTGGCTTTTCCAATCGGGCAGTAACTCAGTCAAAGCTTGAGGGTCCATGACAGCGCCAGACAGAATGTGTGCGCCAATTTCTGCGCCTTTTTCGAGCACACAGACTGAGACCTCATGACCTTTCTCTGCGGACAGTTGCTTAAGTCGGATGGCGGTGGCCAAGCCTGCTGGACCACCGCCCACCACGACAACGTCATATTCCATAGATTCACGTTCTGACATGCCAATCCCTTTGCTAGATCACCCTACAATCGGTTGATTGTATTGCACCAGACAGTATGAATAACCGGTTTGGTCTTGCAAATTGGTTAAATGGGACTTTTGGCTAAGGAGTGATTCAGCGTGGTGACTGAACCAATAAAACTGTCTGAAGGCGATTGGTATGACTGCGATATCGCCATGCGCTGGGCTGACTCAGACATGTTAAAACACATGAACAACGCGGTCTATTTCCGTTTGATGGAAGAGGCTCGTATCCAGATGCTGGCCGCCGCCGAGGTCTGCAGCACATCCGAAGAGGGCGTTGTGGTTGTTCATTGTGCTTGCGATTACCTCAAACCGATTACCTATCCCGCGACAGTTCGCGTGCGCCACGTCGTGGAAAAAGTGGGTCGCACCAGCTTGACACACACCACAGAATTCTACGTCCTTGGGGACTTGGCTCAGGGGCCGTACGCTCGTGGGCGGTCGGTTATGGTGCGCGTGACGCGACCACCGGAACGTCCGGTGCCGTGGCCCGAGGCAGTACTTGATCGTTTGGCGATTGTTTGCGCGCGCCAATCTTAAAATGGGTGATCACGTCTCCTATTCGATTGGTTGCATTATCGGGGCTCGTGAGGTGCTCAGAAAAGTTACACTGAGTTCAATATGTTGATTTAAAACGCATCGAGCGCGTCACAGGTTTGCCTGGTATCGCGACATTACTGGTTATTTAAGAAGGAGTTCAATCAATGGATAAAGTGTTTGCCAGTGCCGCGGCAGCCCTTGACGGGGTGGTCAAGGACGGACAGACCATCGCGGTCGGTGGGTTTGGGCTTTGCGGCATTCCCGAGGCGTTAATCGCTGCCGTGCGCGACAGCGGGGTTCAGCGGTTGACTTGTATCAGCAACAATGCGGGCGTTGATGGCTTCGGTTTGGGCATGTTGCTTCACACCCGCCAAGTCACCCGCATGATCGCTTCATACGTCGGCGAAAACAAAGAGTTTGAGCGACAGTACTTGGGTGGTGAGCTCGAATTGGAATTCACGCCCCAAGGCACCTTGGCCGAAAAGCTTCGGGCCGGTGGTGCTGGTATTCCAGCTTTTTTCACCAAGACAGGGGTCGGCACGATTGTGGCCGAGGGTAAAGAAACCCGCGAATTTGATGGCGAGGTTTACGTTATGGAACGTGCGCTGGTGCCTGAGGTTTCGTTGGTCAAAGCCTATATTGCTGATCGCAGTGGTAATTTGATTTTTCGCAAGACCGCCCGTAACTTCAATCCGAATGTCGCCATGGCCGGTAAGATCACCATTGCTGAGGTCGAAAAAGTCGTTGAAAACGGTGAGCTTGACCCTGATCACATTCACCTACCGGGCATCTACGTCAATCGCATCGTGGTGAACGCTGCACCAGAAAAACGCATCGAGCAGCGCACTGTGCGCGCCAACCCCTAAAGGAGGCAAGTTGTCATGGCCTGGACCAGAGATGAAATGGCTGCACGGGCAGCCAAAGAGTTAGAAGACGGTTTTTATGTCAATTTGGGTATTGGTTTGCCGACGATGGTGGCCAATCACGTGCCCGAGGGCATGGAAGTATGGTTGCAATCAGAGAACGGTTTGTTGGGGATTGGGCCTCATCCGACCGAAGAGGAAGTCGACCCGGACATGATCAATGCGGGCAAGCAAACGGTAACGACCTTGCCCGGATCGTCGATTTTTTCCTCGGCAGACTCATTTGCCATGATCCGCGGGGGAAAGATTAACTTGGCTATTTTGGGGGCCATGCAAGTCTCTGAAAAAGGCGACTTAGCCAACTGGATGATTCCAGGGAAAATGGTCAAGGGCATGGGCGGGGCCATGGATTTGGTGGCTGGTGTCAGTCGCGTGATCGTGCTAATGGAGCATGTGGCCAAAAAGAAAGACGGCACAGAGGACATGAAGCTTTTACCGCAGTGCAATTTGCCGCTCACTGGCGTCGGTGTCGTGGATTTGATCATCACTGACTTAGGTGTGATGG
>CALBEY010000083.1 GCA_937888805.1 uncultured Burkholderiaceae bacterium | reverse complement strand
ATGGGTGGGGTACGCCGCAAGGCATTCCTTGCCATGCTGGCTAAAAAACGACTGTTGCCTTTGGCTTTTTGGGCAATCAAAACACGTAAGGTTTCAGCAAACGCTGTGCGACCGTAAACCCCATCAAGATCAAAAAAGATATTGCTTGTCAGCAGTGACTCGGGAGTCGGTGACTCAATCCAATCGGTGAAGTAAGTTTGCCACACGCGTAAAGGTTGGCGCCATTTGGGGTTGGTGGCCATGACATCACCTGTGCAGTAACTGTAGCCACAAGCGGCCAAGCCATCGCTGACGAATTTGGCAACATCGCTAAAGTAGGCGTCGTGCTTTTCGGGGTCGAAACGGTTGTCTAAGATCATGGCGTTGTCTTGATCAGTCACGATCAATTGTTCTTGCCGTGCCATGCTGCCAAGGGCTAGAAAGCAGTAGGGCACCGGGGGTGGACCGAACTGTGCTTCGGCCAATTCCAGCAGGCGTTGCTTATAGCTTCGTCCAATGGCGCCCATGGCGCTACCCACCATGTGAGAGTTGGCGTCTTCACGAATCATGCGCACAAAACTCGCCCTGACTTCGTCCTTTAAGCTCGCCAGCTCTTCTACGCTTTGCTGGTGGAAGATGCGCCCCACCACAAAGAGGCTATTGCGCGATTCATATCTTAGGATGTCAGATAGCGCCAAAACGCCGATCGGTTGCTCGTTTTTTAAAACGGGTAAGTGGTGGACGTTATGTCTGAGCATCAACAGCATCGCCTCAAAAGCCAGCTGATCGTGACGCACGCAGATGAGATCGAAGGTGGTGATTGATGACAGGGAGTCGCTTAGTGGTAAGCCTTTGGCAACCGCGCGTGTGCGAATATCACGATCGGTGATGATGCCCAGAGAATCGTTTTCTATGACCAACAGTGAAGAGACGCCGGCATCGGTCATGATTGCTGCGGCTTGAGCAATCGAGGTCTCTGATGTTGCGGTGACAGGCTCACGCGCTAGCAGACTTTCAACGCTCGAGTTCATTAACTCATTGGATTGTTCATTTTTTGAAATCACCGTGCGCAATCGTGTGCGATCTTCGACTTCGACCAAATCAGCGAAGGCCTCTTGCGATTCGAAGACTTCTACGAAGACTGGCGGTGGTATCAAATAAAGCAGGGTGTCTTCGAGTGCAGTGGCGGGGAAGCGGATTTGCTGGCGCTTCTGCAATAATCCAGCCTCACCGAAGTGCCCGCCTTCGTTTAGGCGGTTGTAAAGCGTGCCATCGCGTCTGAAGATTTCAACAGCGCCGCTTCGCACCACATACCAATTCAGAGCGGGCTCCCCAAATTGGGTAATGGGGGTGTCGGCTTTGAAGTACTGAACATCCACGGATTTGGCCAGTTTGTGCAAGACATTGGCAGGCAAACCTGTAAATGGCGGATGCTTTTCTAAAAACCCCAGTATTTCGAGCTGCTCACTTTCCATGATCAGGGTTTGCTCAGTCATCGTGGCTCGCTTTGATTGCTCTCATTGCCAATTTTAGGATGGCAGTGGTTGGTTTTTTTTCTGTTTCTTGGGCCTGGGTTCGCTCATTAAGCCTTTGATCAGTGAAATCGTCGACACCAGTAGGACGATGGCAAAGGGAAAGCCTGTTGAGACGGCCATGGCTTGCAAAGCAACCAGTCCCCCACCTAAGATCAGTGCCACCGCCACCAAGCCCTCAAAGGTGCACCAGAAAATGCGTTGCGGTGCCGGCGACACGACCTTGCCACCGGATGCAATCACGTCGATCACCAAGGAGCCTGAGTCTGACGATGTCACAAAAAACACCACCACTAAGATGATCGCCACCAACGAGGTGATTTGCGCCAAAGGCAGGGCGTCGAGCATCAGAAAGATTTGCAGTGGCACCTCGCCCTGCGTGACGGCCAAGTAGCCCTGATTAACCACTTGTGAAATAGCCGTATTCCCAAAAACCGTCATCCACAGCACGCAGGCCAGCGATGGCACGATCAAAACTGACACCAAAAACTCACGCACGCTGCGTCCGCGAGAGACGCGAGCGATAAACATGCCGACAAAGGGTGACCAAGAAATCCACCAGGCCCAGTAAAAGGCCGTCCAACCTTGGGCAAAGTTGGTGTCTTCTCGACCGACTGGGTTACCGAGCGCTGGTAAATACGCCAAATACGCCCCAAGGTTTGAAAAAAACCCGGTGATGATGGCCAGCGTGGGGCCGACCACAATCACAAATACCAGCAGCACGATTGCCAACACCATGTTGACTTCAGACAAACGCTTTACGCCGGCATCCAGCCCTGCCAAGACGGATACCAAAGCGATGGCGGTAATGCCGATGACCAGCAAAATCTGTGTCATGTCACCCAGCGGTATGCCAAATAAAAAGTGCAGACCAGCGGCTGCCTGCGAGGATCCCAGGCCAAGCGAAGTGGCCAATCCAAACATGGTGGCCAAAATGGCCAAAATATCAACCACATGGCCTGGCCAGCCCCAGATGCGATCGCCCAAAAGGGGATAAAAGACCGAGCGAATGGTTAGTGGCAAGCCTTTGTTGAAGGAGAAGATTGCCAAACCGAGCGCCAATACCGCGTAAATGGCCCAAGGGTGTAGTCCCCAATGGTAAATGGTCGCAGCCATCGCTAAGCGTTGCGCTTGTTCGCTATCGCCCATGGCCGCACCAAGCGGTGCCCAGTCGGTTCGCGCACCCGCTTCAGTGGTCGTGCCACCCAGGGCGCTGTTGAAGTGTGACAGGGGCTCCGAGACGCCATAGAACATCAGTCCAATACCCATACCAGCGGCAAACAGCATTGAAAACCAGCCCAGGTAGGAATAATCGGGTTTGGCTTCGGTGCCGCCGATGCGCACCCGACCGAGTGGGGATATGGCAATGCCTAAGCAAACCAGCACAAATATATTACCAGCGGTAATAAAGAACCAATCAAGGCTTGAGGTTAGCCAATCCCGAAGGCTGCCAAACATGGGCTCGGCTTGAGTCTGGAAGGTCATTGTCAAGGCGACAAAGATGATAATCAAAAGGGCTGAAATGGCGAATACTTTGTTGTGGATATCAAGGCCAAAT
>CALBEY010000082.1 GCA_937888805.1 uncultured Burkholderiaceae bacterium | reverse complement strand
CCCGAAAGTCAACTCGGCAAGATTGTCTCCTCCACCCTCCTCCTTTGGTGGATTTAGCCCAAAACCTCACGGTTTTGGGCCTTTTTTTGGGTTTGGGGTTCAGATGAGTGGTTCGTCACGCTGCTCGTTTAACGCCGACATCCAGAACTGTGTCGAAGCGTCAAATTGGCTGAAGTCTGATTGACCCTTGGCGGTCAATTGGCGCGCCAGTGTTTTGCCAAATTCAACACCCCATTGATCGAAGGGATTGATCCCCCACAAGACCGCAGCCGTGAATACCTTGTGCTCGTACAGCGCGAGGAGAGCGCCAAGGCGATGAGCGTCTAGCGTCTGCAAAACAATCAGGGTCGAAGGCCTAAGACCGGGATGTACACAGTGATTGGCCAGTGCATTGGCCTGTTCGAGCGGCATGCCCTTGGCCACGAGGGTATCGAACGCTTGTTTCTTGGTCTTGCCTTGCCAGAGCGCAGCCCGTTGTGCCAAGCAGTTGGTGAATAACTGTCGGTGGTGGTTGGCGCTCGGGTGGTCTGGCTCAAGACAGGCGATGAAATCCACGGGCGCACCTTCTTGCCCCTGATGCAACCACTGAAAAAAGGTGTGCTGGCTGTCCGTGCCAGGCATACCCCACGTGGCGGGACTCACGTTGACACCGAGTGGCTCGCCAGCTTGGGTCACGCCTTTGCCCAAAGACTCCATTTGTAGTTGTTGCAACCACGGTACAAAATCGGTGAGTCGAGCATCATAGGGACAAATGACTTCAGAATGAAATCCCAACACGCTGGTGTTGGCCACGGTTGATAACGCCATCTGAATGGGTGCATTTGTTTCAGGGGAGGTGGTTAAAAAGTGCTCATCCATGGCACGGGCTCCGGCGAGCATGGCCAAAAAAGTTTGCCAGCCCAGCCCGAGCGCAATGGTCAAGCCAATCGAAGACCAAACAGAGTAACGGCCTCCCACCCAATCCCAAAACGCAAAGGTACGCTCTGGTGCCACCCCAAAGGATTGAGCGGCTTGGGGGTTGGCTGTCAGCGCCACCGTATGGGCCAAAGGGTCAGAGACGCCGCCACGCCTCATCCAGTCTAGGGCGAACTGCGCGTTGGTGATCGACTCGATCGTCGTGAACGATTTTGAAGCAATCACCAGTAAGGTGTCTTTGGCATCCAAACCTTCTAAGGCGTTGGTGATGGCGTGTGCGTCAATGTTGGCAGCAAAGCGCAATTCACGCCGCGTACCGACTCCTCGCAGTGCTTGCCAAACCATCCGTGGGCCCCAGTCGCTGCCGCCAATACCAAGATGGACAATGTTTTGATAGCGATTGGCCGCATTGGTTTGCTCAACGAATTCGCCCATGCGCGCCAGTGATGAGGCGACGGTTTGTGCCACGGATCTAGGGGCGTGACTGCCCCTAAGCGCAGTGTGCAGTGCGGCGCGTTGTTCGCTTCTGTTGATAGATTGGCCGTCAAAGAGCTGCGCGCGTGCGCGCTCAAAACCCGCCGCTTCTAAAAGGTCACGGCTGCTGGCCTCAAAGGCCGGCGAGTGGCGTTGCGTGCTCAAATCAACAGACAAGCCCGCGGCTTGAATTAGTCGAATTGCGGCTGGGTCTGGCCGTGCTTGGTGCACTGCCTCACAAAAGTCGCGCCAGGGTGCCAGTTTTTCAAGATGCACGTTTAACCTCGTATTAGAACGGCAAGCGAATGTCACTTTTTAGCGCCAACAGCTGCTGGCGAAACTGTGTTTGGATGCGCTCCAGAGCCATGGGCGTGTCACCTTCGAAGCGCAGCACCACCACGGGTGTGGTGTTTGATGGACGGGCCAAACCAAAACCATCGGTATATTCGACGCGTACGCCATCGATCGTGCTGATTTGAGTCGCACCCTTGAAAACGCCTTTTTCTTGTAAAGCATCAATGAGCGTGAAGGGCTCACCCTCATCCATTTCAATTTTGAGTTCAGGCGTTGAAAAAGCCGTTGGTAAGGACTCAAGCACAGCAGATGGGTTGGCGTCGCGCGATAGGATTTCTAGCAAGCGAGCGCCCGTGTAAAGGCCGTCGTCAAAGCCAAACCAGCGCTCTTTAAAAAAGATGTGCCCACTCATTTCACCGGCCAAGGGTGCGCCGGTTTCGGCCAGTTTTGCTTTGACCAGTGAGTGTCCTGTGCGACACATCAGTGGCTCACCACCAGCCGCTGTGATGGCTTGGCTGAGTTGGCGGCTGCACTTCACGTCAAACAGAATTTGGCTTTTGGGTAGACGGGCCAAAATGTCGCGGGCAAACAAAATCATTTGACGGTCTGGCCAGATGATTTCGCCCGAACGGGTCACCACGCCTAGACGATCACCGTCGCCGTCAAAGGCCAAGCCGATTTCGCAATCGGTTTTTTGTAAAGCAGCAATCAGGTCTTGTAAGTTTTTGGGGTCGGCAGGGTCAGGATGGTGATTGGGAAACCGGCCATCCACCTCGCAAAAGAGCTCATGAACTTCACAGCCTAGCGCCTTAAACAATGCTGGCGCGATGACACCAGCCACGCCATTGCCACAGTCAATGGCGATTTTCATGGGGCGTTTAAGGACAACATCGGCTGTGATTCGAGTGATGTAATCATCGATAACGTTGATCGATTGCCCCTCACCGCGTTTAGAGGCAATGGCCTTGGGTCGCATCATTTCAGTGCGCAGCGAGGTGATGTCATCGCCGTAAAGTGCGCTACCCGCCATCATCATTTTAAAGCCGTTGTACTGGGGTGGATTGTGGCTGCCAGTGATGGCAATGCCCGATCCTGTGCCCAGTGTGTGCGCTGCGAAATAAACCAAGGGTGTGGGTACCATACCAATGTTTAACGTGTTGATGCCACCATCGTGAATGCCATCGGCTAGCGCCTGCGACAACTCGGGGCTGCTTAGACGGCCGTCATAGCCAATAACCAAGGCGCAAATGCCTGCCTCGCTCGCTCTTGCTGCTAAGCTGCGGCCAAGTAAGGTGGCAAAGTTCGCATTCAGTTCGTCAGGTACCTCGCCACGAATGTCATACGCTTTGAAGGCATGTAAAGGTAGCTCGGTGGTTGGCATGGTTTGTTCCAAGGTTTGGACGGGTAGTAAATGACACATACTAAGAAAAACTGGGGCTATTATCTCAAATTTGTGGGCTCAGCCCGATCTGCGCTGGTTTTTGTCGTTAGATCGGCTGCAACGTAGAATAACGCTTGAACAATAAAACACACATCAAACACGGGCGTCACACGGTCAGGAGACGGTAAATGCTAGAGAAGTTAATCGAGATTGTCGGTGCATCGCATGTGTTAACGGGCGAGCAAGCTCAGCCTTACCTCGTTGATTGGCGTGGCCGCTACAAAGGTGCTGCTCGCGCCGTGGTGCGCCCGGGGACAACCGAGGAAGTCGCCGCTGTGGTGAAGTGTTGCGTGGCGCACCATGTGCCGATTGTGACGGTTGGCGGTAACACCGGACTCTGTGGTGGAGCCACCCCAGATGATTCAGGAACCGCAGTGGTACTGGCGACGAGCCGATTGAATCGCATTCGTGCCATTGACACAGATAACGACACCATGACCGTCGAGGCGGGTTGTGTCCTACAAATGCTTCAAGAAGCCGCACAAAAAGCCGACCGATTGTTTCCTTTGAGTCTGGCCGCTGAGGGCAGTTGCACCATCGGCGGCAACTTGGCTACCAATGCTGGCGGTACTCAAGTGCTGCGCTATGGCAACACGCGTGAGCTCGCCCTAGGCCTTGAAGTGGTAACTGCCGAAGGTGAAATCTGGGATGGTTTGCGTGGCCTGCGCAAGGACAACACCGGTTATGACTTGCGTGACCTCTTTATTGGTAGTGAGGGCACATTGGGCGTCATCACCGCGGTGACATTGAAGCTGTATCCTTTGCCCGTTGCGCAACGAACCGCCATGCTTGCATTGAACTCGTTAGAAGATGCCGTGACGTTTTTGTCAAAAGCACGCGCAGGGTTTGGCGCGTCGCTGACAGGATTTGAAGTCATGGCCGGTCCGGTGCTGCAGGCCGTGGTGCGATTGTTTAATCAACAACGCATTCCGTTTGAGAGTGACTCAGTGCAGTCGCCTTGGTTTGCACTGCTCGAGCTTTCAGACAGCGAAAGTGCAGAACACGCTCAGGCGCGTTTTGAAGAGGTGTTGGGCCAAGCCATTGAGGATGGTTTGGTGCAAGACGCCGCGATTGCTCAAAACGTGACGCAGAGCAAAGCCTTTTGGCATTTAAGAGAGAGTATTCCGCTGGCTGAAGCCGAGCTTGGTAAAAGCATTAAACACGATGTGTCGATCCCGATTTCGCGCATTGCTGAGTTTGTACAAGTCACCAACGCTGCGATTCAAGCCGATTATCCGGGCGTTCACAATGTCGTGTTTGGTCACTTGGGTGACGGCAATCTTCACTACAACGTGGCCCCTGCTCAAGGGCAACCGCAAGAGGTGTTGTTGGCTTTGCAAGATCAAATCTATGCGCTCGTGCACGACAGCGTGGCGGCCTTCAATGGGTCGATTAGCGCCGAGCATGGCATCGGGCAACTTAAGCGTGATGAAATGCCGCGTTACAAATCCGCCGTTGAACTTGGTCTCATGCGCAGCATTAAGAACGCACTAGATCCCAAAGGCCTACTCAATCCAGGGAAGGTGCTGAGCGTTTGAGTTTTGCGGGCGATTTGCGTGCCCGTTGGCAACGCGGGCAAAAGTAAGTTGCCCGTTGGCCTTGAACAATGCGTTTGATTTTGGTGTCACAAACACGACAGGGCTGACCGTTTTTTTCGTAAACTGCGGCGTAAAGTTCGAAATAAGCCCCAGGTTCGCCGGTGGCATCGACATAGTCGCGCAAGGTACTGCCTCCGCTCGCTAGCGCATCGGTGAGCGTTTGTACAATGGCGTCTACCAAGCGAACAGCTTGGGCCCGCGTGACCTCTCCGGCAGGTTGTGCTGGATGAATTTGGGCACGAAATAAGCTCTCCGAGGCGTAAATGTTACCGACACCGACGACCACATGACCGGCTAGCAAGGCCTGCTTAATCGATATTTTTTTGCCTTTAAGCCCAGCCAATAGGTAAGCCGGGTCGAAAGCTGGATTAAATGGTTCGATACCGAGTTTCGATAGCAGTGGATGTGAATGCGCGTCCCCTGCCTCGGACGGGTGCCACATGATTGAACCGAAGCGGCGTGGATCGTTGTAGCGAAGGCATATGCCCTTGGCAAAAGCCCACTGCACGTGGTCATGGGTGAGCCACAAGGCGTTGGTCGGTACAGCACGGATTGAACCTGACATACCCAAGTGAACCAAAAGGGTACCGGCGGGGTCGAAATGCAACAACAAATATTTTCCGCGGCGTTCGCATTTCGCAAGTGTTGTATTGGCAATTACCCGAGGCAGTTCACTTGAAATCGGCCACCGCAATCGGCGCTCTCGGACTGTCATCGCGATTAGGGCTTGCCCCAAGGCAAGTCTCTCAATACCCTTCCGAGTGGTCTCAACTTCAGGCAATTCAGGCATGTTGGGGTGCTAAGATGAAAGTTGAGTTCGATGAGTCTATTTTGCCATCAATGAGAAATTTACGCGTGCAAAAACGTTTAGGAGTAAGACAGTTGAGCAAGGCTGCGTTGTGGCCAAACCGTATCAAACTGGCATCCTGCGCCTTGGTGACGGCGTTGACAGGGGCGGCTTGCGCGCAATCAGCGGCGCCGTTGCAGCCGACTGCGCCCCAACAAATTCAAGCACAAGTCCCGACTGAACAGGCCCAAGCCCCACAAACCCCACGTCCTCCCACCGCAGCAGTGACTTTCAGGGCGGGTGAGTTACCGCATGTGCGTCTGAGTGCCGACCTGCTTTACAAAATCCTAGCGGTTGAAATCGCTGTTCAACGAGGTGCCATAGCAGCGGCTGCAAACACCACGCTTGAAATTGCACGAGAGACAGCAGATCCTCGACTGGCCAAACGAGCCGTTGAGTTATACGCGGCTATGGGTGACTTGACGGGTGCCTTAGAAAGCGCACAGGAATGGGTCAGCAGCGCACCGCAAAGCCAAGAGGCTCGGTCGGCTCAGCTGGCACTTAGTGCTGCAGCAGGACGCACTGAGGGTTTGGTTAAGGCACTCATTGCTGAGATTAATGAAAGTCAGGACACCACTGAGGCCATGGCTCGCGCCATTGGTGTCTTAAAACGCATGCCCGACCCAGTTAAAGCGCTACAAATTCTTGAGCAAGTGGTCGCTGGCAGTCGCGCCAAATCAACGCTAGCAGCTCACATGGCTTTGGCTGATGTGGCCCAAGTGGCAGGCGACTACCCGCGTGCGCTCATAGAAGCACAGGCAGCCATGGCGTTAAAGCCAAACTCTGAGGATGCCGCGCTGCGTGTACTTGACTACGGCATGGCGGTGGATGCCGATCAAGCCATTAAAACGGCGCGAGCCTTTGCAAAGACCTATCCCAAATCTCGTCAGTTGCGTCTGATGCTCGCTGGCAAGTTGGCTGATCAAGGTGATGTTCAGGCTGCATTGACCGAATTGAGCTTGATGTCAGAGCAGTCGCCTGAAGACTTTGATCTTCTGTTTATCCGCGCTCAGCTCGCATACCGCGACAATCGTCTGCAACAAGCTCAGCGTTTGTTAGAAGAGTACGTCGTGGTTCAGTCTCAGCGGCAGTCATCCATGGCCTCGGGTGCCACGGATGCAGGAGCTGCGTTGGCAGACGCCTACACGCTTTTGGCTCGAATTGCACAAGATCAAGGCAGTCCAGATCGAGCTGTTGAATTTTTGGGCCGTATCGAGGATCCTGGCGCGCGTTATTCAGCACGTTTGCGTCAAGCCACCATTCGAGCCGAGCAAGGTCGTGTCGATGAGGCGATTCGAATGATTGACGCGCTGCAAGCCGTCGACGAGGACGAGCAGCTCATCGGTGTGCTCACCATGTCGCAAATATTGCGACAAGCGAAACGAAATGAACAAGCCATTGAGCGTCTTGAACAAGCCAATCAAGCGTTACCAGATTCGGTTGAAATCCAATATGAACTGGCCATGTTGCTTGAGCGGCAGGGTCGCTTCGACGAAATGGAAACCTTCCTACGCGCGGTTATTGCCCTTGATCATGGCTACGCGCATGCTTACAACGCTTTGGGCTACTCCTTGGCCGATCGGGGGGTGAGACTCGGCGAAGCCTACGAGCTGATTGCCCGAGCGCATCAAATTCTTCCCGAAGACCCGTACATCTTGGATAGCTTGGGCTGGGTGAAGTTTCGCCAGGGAGAGAATGAAATGGCCGAGCGGTACTTGCGCCAAGCTTACGCCATAAAGCCTGAGGCGGAAATCGCTGCGCACTTAGGCGAGTTGCTCTGGGTCACCGGACGGCGTGCTGCCGCCCGTGAGATATGGGCTGAAGGGCAAAAAATCGATGCGACCAATGCCTCGCTTGTGGATACCTTGAAACGGCTTGGTGTTCAGCCGTGATAACGTCAAGGGGCGTCGTGGCCAGACGCCTGTCGGTTGTTTTGCTTTGTCTTTTGATGGCGGCTTGTGCGACACCGGCCCCACCAGCCCTCGATGCGGTTGGCTTTGAGCGCCAAGGACGTTTTGCCATGCGTGTCCAAAGCCCTGATGAGCAAGCCAAAGCGGTTCAAGGCAACTTTCGGTGGCAACAAACCCGCACGGGTTGGGTTTTGTCATTGAATAGTCCCTTGGGGGCAACCTTGGCGCAACTCACCGTTGATGGTTCAGGTGCTGTGTTGCGTACGCCCGATGCACCTGATCAGCGAGCAGCCAGCGCCACCGCATTGCTGCAACAAGCCATTGGCGAGCCTGTTCCCATCGATGCCCTAGAGGACTGGATTCAGGGGCGTCTGGGTCGTGCCACAGGCATCGCGGAAATCACACGCGACAGTGTTGGTCGAGTGACCGGTTTCACGCAAGCCAATTGGCAGGTCACGTTTGAGCGGTATGACAGCAAAGGACCGACTCGCATGACTTTATCGAGCCAGCACCAGCAAAGGGATGTGGTGTTGCGCCTAGCGGTTAACCAGCCAACACCATGAGCCAGCCTTGATGCTTTATGACTTACCTGCCCCAGCCAAGCTAAACCTGTTCTTACACGTGGTGGGGCGCCGTGCCGATGGCTATCACTGGCTTGAGTCTTTGTTTCGATTGATTTCACTCAGTGATGCCGTGACAATCGATTTGAGAACGGATGGTGTGATTTCGCGTGAGCCTTGCAGCGCCGTGACTTGGTCTGAAGCCGACGATCTGGCCGTACGCGCGGCCAAGGCCTTGCAACAAGCGACCGGCACGCGTACTGGCGCTCATATCGCGATTCGCAAACGTATTCCAACGGGCGGCGGACTAGGCGGTGGCTCTAGCGATGCCGCGACCGTTTTGTTGGGGCTTAACCGCCTCTGGCGCACAGGCCTGACGCGCGAAGAACTGATGGTATTGGGATTGCCATTGGGGGCGGATGTGCCCTTCTTTTTGTTTGGGCAGTCGGCCCTTGTGACGGGAATTGGTGAACGCTTTCAGCCAGTGACCATATCTGAGCGCAGTTACGTGGTGGCGCAGCCCAACGTTAGTGTGCCAACGCCCACGATATTTGCCGCAGCTGATTTGACACGGGACTCCGAACCCGTCAAAATATCGGACTTTTCCGGACTTAATCGAGTGAAGACTCGATTTACGGGAATTGGTGCTTTCGGGCGTAATGATCTGGAACCCGTTGTGAAGCGACTTTTTCCTGTGGTGGATACCGCCCAGCAATGGTTAGCATCGCATGGTGTGCTGTCTCGGCTAACGGGTTCTGGGGCTTGCTTGTTTAGTGAGTTTACTGACCCGAACGAAGCTGTCTTTGCTAACGAGCAATTGCTCGCTAAAATGCAGTCTTCGCAGTGCGGTTTAAAAACAGTTCATGCTTGTGATGGATTACCGGTTCATCCATTACAGAACTGGGCAGTTGACTAAGTTGGGGAGTGGCCAAGTTGGTTAAGGCACCGGATTTTGATTCCGGCATGCGAGGGTTCGAGTCCTTCCTCCCCAGCCAATATACGTAAGCTGTTGAACAAGCCACAGTCCTTTGGGCTCGTTTCAGTCGCTTTTTTTTATTCGTTGCAGCGATTCGTTCAACATGGCTCCTGAAAACTTCATGATTTTCACCGGTACTGCCAACACTCGGTTGGCAGTCGATGTGGTAAATCACCTTGACATGTCGCTAGGCAAAATGTCGGTTGGCCGTTTTTCAGATGGCGAGGTGATGGTTGAAGTCAATGAAAACGTGCGGGGTAAAGACGTTTTCGTGTTGCAACCAACCTGTGCGCCCACCAATGACAATCTCATGGAAGTGATGGTGATGGTCGATGCGCTCAGGCGCGCGTCGGCAGGTCGTATCACCGCAGCCATTCCTTATTTTGGTTACGCACGGCAAGATCGGCGTCCTCGCTCTGCTAGAGTGGCGATATCTGCCAAAGTGGTGGCTAACATGTTGCAAGTGGTCGGTGTCAATCGTGTCATGACCATGGATTTGCATGCGGATCAAATCCAGGGCTTTTTTGACATACCTGTCGACAACATCTATGCGGGTCCCATATTGCTCGGGGACATCTGGCGTCGTAACTTGTCAAATCTAGTGGTGGTTTCACCCGACATTGGCGGCGTTGTGCGGGCCCGTGCGCTTGCCAAGCAACTTGAAGCTGACTTGGCCATTATCGACAAACGTCGCCCACGCGCCAACGTCTCAGAAGTGATGAATATTATTGGTGACGTTGATGGCCGAACTTGCGTCATCATGGACGACATGGTGGACACCGCTGGCACGCTTTGTAAAGCTGCTGCTGCGTTAAAAGAGCAGGGTGCAGGCGCTGTTTACGCTTACTGTACACATGCTGTGTTGTCCGGTGGTGCCGTTGAGCGCATCGTTGAATCTGCGCTCGATGAAGTGGTGGTGACGGACTCGATCCCGCTATCTGATGAGGCTCGTGCATCGGGTCGCATCAGACAGTTGTCCTGTGCGCCATTATTGGGTGAAACGATTCTGCGGATCTCACATGCCGAATCGGTCAGTTCACTTTTTGTGGACTAAAGCTTAGGTTTTATACGCATACGAATCTGATCAGTGGCTGGTCGCGGCCACTAGTCGATACTGGACGCCGACGTTCGGCTCTGGTTTTTACGGGGATTTCCCCTTTTGGAGTTTTAAAATGCAATTTAATGCAACTAAACGGAGCGTTCAGGGATCGAGTGCGAGCCGCCGCCTGCGCCATGCGGGTCGCGTACCTGCCATTGTTTATGGTGGCGCAGAAGCCCCATTGAACATCGAGCTCGATCACAATGAAATCTTTCATGCTTTGCGTAAAGAGCAATTCCACGCATCGGTGTTGGATATGCAACTTGAGGGCCATAAGCAATCTGTGCTTTTGCGCTCAGTCCAGTGGCACCCCTATAAGCAGTTGGTGTTGCACGTTGACTTCCAGCGCGTAGATGCCAAGAAAATCATTCACACCAAAGTGCCATTGCATTTCATCAATGCTGACATTTCACCCGCGGTTAAGTTATCAGCCGCGGTTGTGACACACGTGCTGACCGAACTTGAAATCGAGTGCTTACCAGCCAATTTGCCACCGTTTATCGAGGTTGATTTGAGCGCGGCCGTGGCTGGTGATGCCATTCATTTGGCCGACATCAAGTTGCCGATCGGTGTCAAGCACCTGCCCCACGGTGGTGATGAGAATCCGTTGATCGCTTCCATTAACGTTCCTGCTGCCAAAAAAGGCGATGAGGCCCAAGACGCCGGGACAGAAGAACCCAGCGCATAAGCCTGTCATTTTTTGGGTGGGTGTATATCGCCCACATGACCCCGTTGGTGATATCGTCAACGGGGTTTGTTTTTTGTTTTGGTTTTTTACTGGTGCGCATTTATGGACACGACACCAATCACACTGATTGCTGGCCTCGGTAACCCTGGTGGCGAGTATGAGCGAACGCGCCACAACGTTGGGTTTTGGTTGGCCGATCGTTGGGCGAACGCCTTGAATACTCGCTTTACCCCTGATAAGTCTTTCTTTGGTGATCTCGCCAAGGCGCGATTCGGTGGTCGGCAATTGTGGTTGTTAAAGCCTAGCACCTACATGAATCGCTCGGGTCAAGCGGTGGCTGCATTGGCGCGCTTTTACAAAATCCCCGTCGAAGAGGTTTTGGTGGTGCACGATGAGCTTGACCTGCTTGCGGGCCAAGTGCGCTGTAAGCGTGGGGGCGGCCACGCTGGGCACAATGGATTAAGAGACATTCAGGCTTGTCTTGGTTCTCCTGATTTCTTGAGACTGAGGGTAGGCATCGGGCACCCGCGTCGATTGGGTTTACAGCAAGGGGTCGCTGACTTTGTGCTTCACCCCCCTAGGCAAGAAGAGCAGCTTGTCATTGATAAAAGTTTGGACCGAATTGACGCGGTGATGACGCTGTTGCTCGACGGTCAAATCAGCAAAGCCGTGACGCAATTACACCGCGATGAACCCCCCACAGACCCCTAATAGCGCCGCCCAAGTGGCCCGTAACTCAAGCCCCAAAGATGTTCGCTGGATTGACGAATGGCGTGATTTTTTGGCCTTTTGTTTGCGCCCAAGGTTGGGGTATCGCTGCCGCCAAGTCTCCCCTCAACCCGCATGGTTGCTAGACTGGTTGCCAAACATTGGCTTGGGTCGACTGTTGGCGTGGGCAGGCATTCTTTGGGGGATCAATTTATTCATATTTGGCCCGATCGTGATGAGTGTGGCCAATCAAGCCGGCGCCACCCACCGCGTTGACCCAGAGAATTTGCCCTGGCTTTTGGCTTTGGTGTGGGCGCCTTTGGTCGAAGAAATTTTGTTTCGGTATGGCCTACGTCGGCCTGCCATGGCCCTGTGGTTGATACCTTTTCTAGTCCTGGCCCTTTGGCAAGGTGTTGGCTTTGCCCAGTCGATGATGTTCGCGGTCGCTGTCTTATTGATCTATCGACTCACACGCCAAGCCCGTGTGCCCTCGGTCTCTGCCCGACCATGGCTGCGACTTTATCGACATTGGTTTGCTTGGGTGTTTCACGTGTCAGTGGCTGCTTTCGCGGCCTTGCATATCTATAACTTTACGCTCACCTCGGTGGTATGGTGGATGTATCCACTTTTGGTGTTACCGCAGTGGTTTACCGGTTTGGTATTGGGTTGGATTCGAGTTAATCGTGGCATCGGCACGGCGATTATTTTGCATGCACTGTTTAACTTTGGGCCGCTCTTGGTCGCTTGGCTTGCCTTTCGTTGGTTGAAAGAAGCCGGTCTGATCTGACAAGACCCAATCTGTTCTAATCAAGCTTAGTCAAGTGCTCCGTGTCGTGAGGCGAAATCCTCACGAAGTTCACGCTTGAGAACCTTGCCGATGGCATTGCGCGGCAGTTCATCGACGATTTCTAAACATGCTAAGCGCTGCGTTTTCCCAACGCGAGCATTGGTCCATTGCAATAAACTTTGAGCGTCTTCAGGGTGCTTTTCTTTGAGCACCACAAATGCCACTGGTGTTTCTCCCCAGCGCTTAGAGGCCACACCCACAACCGCGCAATCGGCCACGGCCAAGTGCTGCGCAAGTTCACTTTCTAGGTCAGTGGGGTAAATGTTAAAGCCACCCGAAATCAACATGTCTTTCTTTCGATCGCCGAGAATCAAAAAGCCATCTTCGTCAAAGCGACCCACATCACCGGTGCGTATAAAGCGCAGCCCATCGGGGCTGAACCATTCGACTTCACGTGTTTTGTCGGGTTGACGGTGGTAACCCACCATCATGGCCGCTGATCGGCCGACGATTTCACCGAGTTGTCTGCGCGCCACTTCAATGCCATGATCATCGATGATTCGAATGTCACAGCCGCTGGCGGGCTGTCCGACGGTGTGCAGTTTGGTTTGATCCTCGTGGGCGCGAAGCTCGCAGCGTCCACCACCTTCAGTCATGCCGTAAATTTCGGTCAGACTGCCTGGCCAGCGCTTAAGCACAGCGGCTTTGAGTGCCGCTGAGAAAGGCGCGCTGGTGGAGAACTTACACAGAAAACTTGATAGGTCGAAGTCATCAAACTCAGGTCGATCGAGGATGCGCTGGTATTGGATTGGCACCAAGATCGTGTGGGTGACCTGATAACGCTGAGCCAGTTGCAAGAACGCAAAGGGATCGAATTTTGCCATCATGACACACGTGGATCCAAGCGCTAAGGCAGGCAATAGGGCCACCAATGTGGTGTTGGAGTAGAGCGGTGTCGTCGTGAGTAATACCGATTCGGGGCGATAGCCAGTCTCCCACGCGCGTTGGGTGTGTGACCAACGCATGCTGCAGGGTTGCATGATGCCCTTGGGTACGCCGGTGGTGCCTGAAGAGTAGATGAGATTAAACGGCGAAGAAGGCTCAATGACGACGGCACTCAGTGAACAGGTTGTGGACAGCCAAGTCGACCAGGCAACGGCTGAGTCACTGTCATCAATCGCTAGGCGGTGTAGCGCTGTGGCAATTTGTTGAACCGGCCAGTGAGCGTTGATGGACTGGTCAATGAATAACCAACCCGCTTGGCTGTTTTCTAGCATGGCTGAAAGATTGTCAGCGGTGGCCGATGGTGGCAGCGGCGCCACAACGCCACCGGCTCGAAGCGTGCCGTAATAGAGTGCGACGTAGCGCAGCGATGTTTGTGCGCAGATAGCAACCACTTGCCCAGGGGTCAGGCCATCGCGCTGTAGGCTAGCGGCTACTGCCTCTACCAAAGCATCGAACGCGCTGTAAGTCAGTGACTCGTCATTCAAAACCAAGGCCAAGTGTTCGGGCTGCTCTTTGGCGATCACGCGCAGCATGTCTGGCAGGGATGCGAGGGGTTGTTGCAGGCGAGCCACTAAGGCGGGATGGGTCATTGCTGGGCTTGGGTTCATGGCGCGCGGTGGTTTTTTAAGTCGGCATCAAAAAGGGTGAATCTTGATTGGCAAGATACCATGTCGCAAGCTCAGGCGCCCACGAGGTTAAACTCAAGCAACTTGAACATTTTTATGGAATTCTCATGGCATTGCAGTGTGGCATCGTTGGTCTTCCCAACGTCGGTAAATCGACCTTATTTAACGCCTTAACCAAGGCGCAAATCGCCGCTGAAAACTATCCGTTCTGTACGATTGAACCGA
>CALBEY010000081.1 GCA_937888805.1 uncultured Burkholderiaceae bacterium | reverse complement strand
TCATTCTTCAACAAAGTTAACACGCTTGAATGTAAGATCACGTAACTTCCCATTGATATTCCCCCGATTCAGTAGACATTTATGCTTTGAAACGGTGATGGGATAAAACCACACCTTGAAACGATAGGTCGGCATCACAGGCTCGAGATGATGGTTCAGGTATTTCAGTTTTTACAAGTGAGTCAGGGGTCTTAGCCAATGGTCGCAGCCACGCATCATTGATGAAAATAAAATTTGACACCCCTTAACCATCTGCTTTATAAATCAAAGGCAGTCTCAAAATGCAGCTAATTAATCTAACCAGTTGCCGCACCGGTAACCCTTACTCGCTTGGGCATGGGTACTCAACCTAGGAATTAATATGAACATTGAACTGGATGAAGTTGTTGTACAGGACGCCTCAGATGATGAGCTAGAGCAAGCTGCTGGCGGATCACAGGGGGGGTTGTTGTGGCCAACGGTAAATGGGCATGATTGCTGCGTTGCTTCCTGGTAACCTTTGAGAAGTTCCTGCTGCACCGGTATCCCAAACTCTCTTGGGCACAAGCCACCTCCGGGTGGCTTTTCGTTGTCAGTGCCAAAAGTCAAACTCGAACAGCCTCAGGTTATCACCAGCAAATGGGTGCAGCCGAATCATTACCATGACAATATCAATCTTCGATGAGGCTTGACGGCGCAAGTTAACTTCAACGGCGCTGGCCAGTTGTTGGCTGTCCGTGAAAGTCTGATTAATCATGAAAGTCCAAGCGAAAATAGCGGGAGTATTCAATGGCACCGAGTGCTGTACCAGTGCCCGCCATCTTCATTAGGATAAAAACGTTTGTGCGCCCAAAATGCCAATGTTCGGTACGCTTACACCTGAAGAAACCACGTTGTGAATAACCTTCCGACCAACTGTTGACTTGTGTTGACACAGCATCTGGGCAATCGTCTTGAGGTTCTGTTCTACTTTTATCAGTGCGTAAATCTGATAACGTACAGTTTGGTTGAGATATTTTGGCCGAAGGTTACTTTGACTTGGCGGTCTGGGAATCTGAAATGCTGGAACATTCTCAACCAACCCTCAGGATTAACCAAGATTGCATTTCGTGCTCATAATCACCAATTAAATTTAATCAATATTTGTCAGCCACCAACGTGAGAATAGATATGAAAATTGTAAAAGTTGTGCCTTGGCATGTTGGTCAATTTATGTTTGTCCGAGTCGAAACCGATGAGGGGATTACAGGGTTTGGTGAGGCCGGCACTTGGGGCCATATTGAAGCTGCCGGGGCCTGTATAAAACGATTTTCTGAGTATCTGGAAGGGAAAGATCCCTATCCCATCGAACATCACTGGAATGTGATGCACCGCTTCAGTTATTTCCAAGGCCTTGCTGAAAATGCTGCGATATCGGCCATTGACATGGCGCTTTGGGATATTAAGGGAAAGGCACTTAATGTTCCTATTTATGAATTGCTAGGCGGAGCCGCAAGAACAAAAGCACGTATTTACGGCCATATTTACGAAAGCACTATCGAAAAAATGTTGGTCGAATGTCAGGTAAAAATGGACGCTGGATTCACTGCTTTCGGACACCTTAATCCCTTTCTAGATGAAGGAAACGATCAGGTTTACTTTAAGACTCACATCAAAAAAATGCGTGATGCTATTGAGAACACGGAGCGTATGCGTGAAGTGGTGGGCGATCGTGTTGACTTGTTATTGGAAATCCACAGGCGTTTGACCCCCGCCGAGGCAATTGTTTTTGCGCGAGGCATTGAGCATACTCATCCAATGTTCATTGAGGATCCAATCCGTCCTGAGAGCAATGATGCGATGGCGCGTGTTGCAGAAAAAATTCATGTTCCCATCGCAACGGGTGAGCGTTTCTCAAATATTTATGAGTTTCAAATGTTGATGGCCAGAGGGGGTGTTGAGTACGCGCGTGTTGATCTATGCCTCTGCGGTGGTATCACAGGCGCAAAAAAAGTGGCTGCGATAGCAGAGGCGCATCAAGTGCAAATTGTCCCGCATAACCCCTTATCTCCGATTGGTTTGGCGGCTTGCCTGCAGCTTGCGGCTGCCATCCCAAATTTCGCCATTCAAGAGTACGCGACTGGCTTTGAGTCCGGTACTTTCGAGTCTTTGCCCATACATTTGGGTAGTAATGTAGTTGACAAGGTACCGTTGCCTAAAAATGGATTTGTTGACATTCCAAATGGTCCTGGCTTGGGGATGAATATTCTGCATGATGCTGACAAGATTAGACCTCCTCTGATAAAGCCTATTTCGATGCGACCACACTTTGACGGCTTCATCGTTGATCAATAAATCAAGTGGACACAAAGGTTTTGCTTGCCCCAAATCTCACTACCTGATGTCATCAGTGGTTGCAGTACAAATGGTTATTTACCACTCAAAATGGACCTTGAATACATCTATTCTCCTGCAAAATTAGTAGGCCGAGCGCGGATTGGCTGGCGATATCATGACATTGACTGTTGCGAAGCTGAGTTATTTGTCGGTGTTTGAATTCCTCTTTGGATTGAAAATTAGTTCAACAATTGAAGCTTGCATTTTTAGATGAAATGGTCTGATAGAATTTCGCACGTGATTTTCTACAAAGCGGCCTTGATCCCTATAGCAGCCTCTTTATCTGAAGGATTGTTACTTTTAAATTTTGCACCCCGACCTGGTCTTGATCGCATTGCATTTGGACAAGAAAAATCCTTGAGCGTTATTCACGGCATTCGTAAGGTACTAACATGAAAATCTGGGTCGACGCTGATGCTTGTCCCGCTGTGATCAAAGATATTTTGTATCGGGTGGCCAATCGAACGCAGATCATGGTGACCTTGGTGGCCAATCAGATGCTGCACGTGCCTCCGTCACCATGGATTCAAGCCTGGCAGGTTTGTGCCGGTGCTGATGTGGCTGATCAACGGATTGTCGACCAAGTCAATGCCCAAGACGTTGTTGTGACTGCTGACATACCTTTGGCGGCCTTGGTTGTCGCCAAAAAAGCTTGGGTGATTGATCCTCGAGGGGATTTGATCGACGAGCACAGTATTGCCGCTCGCTTAACCATGCGTAACTTCATGCAAGACTTGAGAGACAACGGGGTCCAAACAGGCGGGCCGTCCGCCTTCAATGAGCGTGACAGCCGTGCCTTTGCAAACCAGCTTGATCGACTTATCACCCGTATCCAGCGCCAAGCGGCCCAATAAACAGGGTACTTTACGTTCGGTTAGTCCAGTAATTGATCCGCCAAATCGCGAATGTCGGTGGCGACGAGATCCCACGACTCTTCAGCCTTAAAGTCTTTCGTTTGGGCAGAACCATACTCCGTTGGCCGTGGCCAAAACGCGGTTTTAAGGCCTTGAGCGCGAGCCGCTTTGAGATCATCGTTGTGTGCGGCGCACAGCATCACTTCACTGGGCTTGACGTTCATGGCTTGCGCCACGCCAAGGTAGGCGGCTGGCATCGGTTTATAGGCTTTAAACCACTCCGTAGAAAAGCTCAGATCCCACGGCAGCCCGGCATACTTGGCCATGTTGGCCAATAACGCGATGTTGCCATTGGACAGTGGGCCAATCACGTACTTGGACTTCAACCGCGTGAGCCCTGCGATAGCGTCTGGCCATGCATCCAAACGATGCCAAACGCGATTGATGTGATCCAAATCGTCTGGCACGAGCGTGGTCAATCCAAATTTCGGCAGTAACTCTTCCAAGGACTCACGGTGTAGGTCATCGAGAAGCGTCCACGGGCGTTGACCACTGCGCACCTGCTGCATTTTGGGTTGATAAAGACTACGCCAAGCCAGCGCCAATCCCCCCCAGTCGGCTTGCACATTTTTGCTTTTGCCCCACACAGATAGGTCGCGTTCGATCGAGCCACGCCAATCAACGACTGAACCAAACACATCAAACACCAAAACTTTGACTGCGGATAAATCAGCGCTCATGCGGCTTACTCCTAAAAAGTAGTTCAGTGAACTGGCATTTGACGTTAGTTTCGATCATATACTCGAGGCATTCCATTGTGTCGTTATCCGCAATGGGTTATTAGATTGAGATAAAGGAAAACGAATGCAACCTTGGTCTGCCTGCCAAGTCGGTGATCACGTTGACACCGTTGACACACCGAGCCTCATTCTGATGCTTGACGCTTTCGAGCGCAATCTCGATCGCCTGATGCAGGCCAGTCATGGCTTGCGCGTGCGACCTCACGCCAAAAGTCACAAATGCCCTGACGTGGCCAAACATCAAATCGCCAAGGGGGCCATTGGCATTTGTTGTCAAAAACTCAGCGAAGCGGCCTGTTTTGCGCAAGCGGGTATTCAGGACATCCTCATCACCAATCAGATCGTGGGCGAACAAAAACTCAAACACCTAAGAGTCTTGGCCGAGCAGATCAATCTTGGGGTCTTGGTTGACCATCCTGCGCAGGTCGCGGCGTTGGCCCGTTACATGTCAGGCGCTAAACAGGCACTCAATGTTTATATTGAAGTCGAGGTCGGTGGCATGCGTTGCGGGGTAGGCATTGAAGCGGTCGTGCCAATGGCCATGGCCATTGTGGCGGCGACTGATCAAGGATTACGATTTGCCGGTTTGCATTGTTATCACGGTCGTGCCCAACATTTCAGACAAGCCAAGGAACGATCAGAGGCCATTGAGCAAGCCACTGGCGTGGTGCGCCAAGCCGTTGATCAATTAAAACGGGCTGGCATCGACGTGCCTTGTGTCACTGGCGCAGGAACCGGAACGTTTTGGCATGAACGTGATTCAGGCCTTTATAACGAAATACAGGCTGGCAGTTACGCCTTCATGGATCGCGATTATGGGGAAAATATTGCCGCTGCCAGCGATGTTGTTTTTGAAAACGCACTGTTTGTTAAAACCAGTGTCATGAGCACACCACGTGATGGGGTTGCGATTGTCGATGCGGGTCTTAAAGCATCGAGCGTGGATGCTGGGATGCCGGCAACCTTCAATCAACCCGGCTGGCGCTATCTCAAAGCTTCTGACGAGCATGGCGTGATCGAGTTGGCGCCGGGTACAGCAGCGGTCTTTGGTCAATCCATCCTATTGGTGCCTGGGCATTGCGACCCAACCATGAACTTGTACGACGAGATCATTTGCATCAAAGACGATCACGTTCATGCCATCTGGCCCATCTCAGCACGCGGCGCATTGCTTTGACCGGTTTTAACAGTCCCAATGGCGATGTGACCTAAGCAAATGTCATTGGCCACGTGATAAAGTAACCGCGTTTGTTTCAATCGACTCAATGGAAGTTTCTGCATGAACAAAAAGCTTGTTTCGATCCTCACTTTGGTTGTCATTCTGGCTGCCGTCTGGGTCGGCGCCAGTGCTTATGTTGGTTTTAAAGCGCAACATGAATTAGCGGTTATCACCAATCCGCCACTGGGCACCACACCATTTCGATTTTCTAACGTAACCCATGATCGGGGCCTGTTGATTTCTAACGGATCAATGATCGTGCACTACCCAGATCCTGATGCGGATCAACAATCACCGTCTGATTTGTTTCAGGTACAAATCAATTACACCATCGATCACCGTGTCATGTTGACTCACCTCAGTACTTACGAGCTCACAGCCAATTTGATAGGCGACGGTGCGCAAGCGATGACTGCGTTGTTTGGTCAAAACCCAATCCTAACAGGGCAGGGACGTTGGGGTTGGGATGGCCAGGCGTTAAATCAATACGCTTTGCCGGCATTAAAGTCAGAACAGACTGACTTCACCTTCGAAATGTCGCCGATCAACGGGCAATTTAAAATCAAGCAAGCCGAGCTTGATTTTGAAATGAGCCTGGCGTCGCTGCTAATGGCTGATGCTAATGGGGAGACTCGAATCAGTGATGTTCAGGTGACACTGATGACGAAAGATCGCGACACAGGCCAGGGTCGCAGTGTTTTCACAATCGGGCAAGTCGATTTTCCTGTTGGCCAAGCACAAGCCGTTCGGGTGGTCGGCGAGAGCGTATATGAGGGGGATCGTCTCAACGTATCGATTGGCAAAGCCGTTGGCTTTTTGACTATTGCCGGTACGACCGCCTCCAACTTGAAATTAGACATACTGCTTGAAGGTTTATATGCCAAGAGCATGGCCTCGTTGTCAGCCGTCATGAACGGGGCTGGCAATCTAGAAGATCTGACGCCAGCACAGCAGCAGACCGTCAAAGAGGCCATTCGTGATTTGATTGTGCACGGGTTTTCTGTGGGCATCATAGACATGCAGGCTGCAACAAATGATGGTGTGGCCAAGGCAAGTGCCATGTTGCAAGTCAAACCCAATGCACCGGCCTCAAAAAACCTTACGTTTGATGCTGCCAAACAACTGGTCTTTAACGCCAATTTAGATCTAGAGGGCAGTGCTATCTCACCATCGCTAACCGCAATTGGTACGATGATGGGCGTGATTGTAGAACGTCAAAACGGTTTTACGGGGTCGGTATCGCTTGATCAAGGCCAGCTTGTGATCAATGGCATCAACGTCCCTTTTGAAGCAGAAGCGGCTCAGATTTCTGCCAATATCACCGAATTTTTAAAGACGCCCTAAATACAAATGGGTGAAATCACAGCAGTGATTTCACCCATTGTTAAGACGCAGCCCGTTTTAAAGATCTAGACCGGCTTAAACATCGGTACTGGTGGCGAGTCCTCACCCTCAGTGGGTTTAAACACAACCGTGACGTCTTGACCTATGCGGACATCATCTAAGTCGCAATCAACAATCTGAGTCATCATCGTTGGGCCTTCCTCAAGCGTCACATAAGCGATGCAATAAGGATTGGGGTTGCCACGTGCCATGACACTGTAGCTGTAGATCTTGCCCTTACCGCTGGCTGGCTTCCATTCGGTTTCACCGAAACAGAAAGGGCACAGTGTGCGGGGGTAAAAATGCACTTTGCCACAGGATTGACAAGATTTGACAGTCAGTTGTCCGGCCTTGGCTTGTTCCCAGTAGTACTCAGTGCCCGGCTCAATGGTGGGCGCCACAATGGGGTTTGGTTGGAAAGGTTTGCTCATGCTTATACTCGCTCAAGAATCAATGTCGCACTGCCATGCCGTGAGCCCAGAAGACCACCTGTGCCGTGAGCCAGCGCCAAATCGCAATTGGGAACCTGCACGGCCGGATGGGCTTCACCGCGCAACTGACGGACCGCTTCAATGACTTTGGTGATACCACCGCGGTTGGCGGGGTGGTTGTTACACAAACCGCCACCGTCAGTGTTGAAAGGCAGCTTGCCAATGCCAGAAATCAGATTGCCATCAGACACAAACTTGCCGCCATCACCTTTTTTACAAAAGCCCAGGTCTTCTAGCTGCATCAGCACAGTGATGGTGAAACTGTCATAGATGGAAGCGTACTTAATGTCCTTTGGTTTGACACCAGCTTGCTCGAAAGCCATAGGACCAGACATGCGGGCGGCTGAGTAAGTCAAATCGACTTCACCACCAAGCTGACCTTTGACGGCTTCGCCGGCACCACGAATGCCCACTAAGGGACGCTTCAGTTGGCGTGCGATTTCAGGGCGCGCCAAAATCAGTGCGCCTCCACCGTCGCTCACCACACAGCAATCCAAACGCTTGAGCGGCGAAGCCACCATCGGCGAATTAATCACATCCTCAACGGTCACCACATCTTTGAGCATCGCATGCGGATTGTGTTGTGCGTGATGAGATGCGGCAACCTTAATCCAAGCCAATTGCTCGGCAGTCGTGCCATATTCATACATGTGGCGCTGTGCCACGAGAGCGTAGCTATTGACCGTTACCGACCCAAAGGGTGACTCAAAAGGTGCATCAGGGACATCGCTACCCCAACTGCGCGGCTGTAGGCCCGAGGAGCCTGCCGAGCGAGGGCGACCGGCCAAGGTGATCAAAGCGATGTCGCAACGCCCCATGGCAATGGCCTGCGCAGCGTGAGAAACATGAATCAGGTAAGAAGAACCACCGGTTTCAGTGGAGTCAACATGACGAAGATTTCTCAAGCCCATGTAGTCAGCCATGCTGAGCATGCCCAGACCGGGTGCGTCACCGGCGCAGAAATAGCCGTCAATGTCGCTGTGTGATAAACCTGCATCTTCAAGTGCGCCTTTGGCACTTTCTGCATGCAACTGAGCCACGGACTTGTCTGGTGCCTTGCGGGTCGGGTGCTCATAGGCACCCACAATATAGGCTTTGTCTCTAAGTTCCATTGATTATTTTCACCAAAAGTTAAAAAAACGCGTCTCGTGAATAAACGCCCACTTTTAATTTTTAGCACTTCGGCGGCCTTCAGGCTATCGGGTTTCATGAAGTCAGGCTTCATTGTTAAGCATTCATCTGGGGCCAAGTTGGCACGTCACCCCGATTTGGCGGCATAATTATCAATAACGCAGAGACGTCCTCTCTCTCTATCTATTTCCTGATCCAACCATTTTTGACATACTGTTAACGCCCATGAAAAAAGCCCTAGAACACCTCCGTGTCCTTGATTTATCCCGAATTTTCGCAGGGCCGTGGTCAACACAAAACTTGGCTGATTTGGGTGCCGAGGTTATTAAAGTAGAGCGACCGGGGCGTGGCGACGATACCCGCGCTTGGGGACCACCGTTTTTAAAAGACGCCAATGGCCAGACCACCACTGACTCGTCTTACTTCATGGCCGTTAATCGCGGTAAGCAGTCCATCACCGTTGACATCTCAACGCCAGAAGGCCAAGCGATTATCAAAGACTTGGCCAAAAATGTGGATATCGTGGTCGAAAACTACAAGGTTGGCACGCTTAAGCGTTATGGCCTTGACTACGACAGCTTAAGCCTGATCAATCCGCGCCTGGTGTATTGCTCCATCACGGGCTTTGGGCAAACGGGTCCGTATGCCGAGCTGCCTGGCTATGACTTTGTGTTCCAAGGCATGAGTGGCTTGATGAGCCTAACCGGCAAACCCGACACAGAACCGGGTGGTGGGCCATTAAAATTTGGCGTGGCTATCAGCGACTTCACCACGGGCATGTACGCCACGATCGCCATCCTGGCGGCTATCGAGCATCGACATTTGAGCGGCCAAGGGCAATATATCGACATGTCACTGCTTGATTGCAGCGTTTCGCTGACCTCCTATATGTCAATGAACTACTTTTTGTCGGGCAAGGTGCCACAACGCATGGGTAACGTGCACACCAATATCGTCCCTTATCAAGTGTTTCGCTGCAAAGCAGGCGACATCATCCTCGCGGTTGGCAACGATTCACAGTTTCGAGACCTATGCCAAGCGATTGATATGCCTGAGTTAGCCACCGATGAACGATTTGCACGCTCGTTTGATCGGGTTAAAAACCGTGAAGTCCTGATTTCAATACTGACTGAGCCCCTGCAACGGCACACCATGTTGGAGTGGGTGGAAATTTTTGAAAAAAATAATGTGCCATCTGGCCCGATCTACACACTGGATCAAGTCTTTGAAGATGTCCAGGTCAAGGAACGCGACATGAAAATCCACCTGCGACACGATGCAGGTGTTGATGTGCCTAGTGTGGCAAGCCCAATTCGCATGTCCCAAACCCCTGTTCGCCTAGAAAAGTCAGCGCCCGTACTGGGCAGCCACACGGTGGACATTCTGCAAAAAGAATTGGGTCTGACGACAGATCAAATTGCAGGATTGCGAGAAAAGGGGATCATTTAAAGCCAGCGCCCAAAGCCAGACAGCATTATTCAGTGGGGTGGCGGCCAATCCAGGCCAGACCCAAGACCAGCCAACTGGCGATCAACAACAGGCCTCCGATCGGTGCGATGGGGCCGAACGTCACAAACCCAAGCAAATACTTGGCATAGATTGCACCGCTGAATCCAATGATGCCTGCCAGCATGAGCCAACGAGCCACCATTGCTCCCAAGCCCGCAAGCTGACACAGCACCAAGAGGGCGATTGCGTGCAGGAGCTGGAAAGTTGAAGCGCGCTCAACGGCGCTGGCCGCCGCCGGGTCACTGAGTGCGTGTGCCGCCACAGCGCCCAATGCCACGCCACTGGCGCCAAGCAGACCAACAACAACGGTCCAAAGCGGTTTCGATGTAAAGTTCATGTTCAAAGCGTATCATGCAGCGCATACAAGTATTTGGATCACCGTGTAAGGAATTATTATGGCAAGGATTTCTACCTGGCTCATTTTCATAAAAGCCATGGTGCTGGGATCGGCACTGGTTATTGCGGGATGCGCAGGTGTCGTTGTCGGCAAAACACCTTCAACAACATTTGATGTGCCGATCAGCATCCAATTAGCCTATGACCGGACGATCGCGCAAGCCAAATATTGCTTGGTTACAAAGGATGATTTCCCGCTGACGGCACAAATGAGCGCCGACAGGCAATCTGCGAGTGTTAACGTTCGAATGTCGATGACAGGCACCTTATTGGCTGATATTGAATTGGCTTCAATCGGTGCTGATAAGACCAACGTATCGATTTCAATGTGGGGTGTTGATGTCTGGGACCAAGCCGCTATTAATGCCATGAAATCCGCTATTCAGTTTGGTGTGCCCAGCTGTACGGATTATTTTCCTACCGCACCGCCATCCAAGCGTACCCGTCGTTAATTCTCATCGTTTCAATGCTGCGCACTTTAACTAATCGCACGGGCATTATCAGTTCTTGACTGATAGGCTAAAAGACTGTTTTTTTAAACGCCACGACCTTAAGGTATTACTGCCATGATCATGTTAGCCACGGCTGAGCAAGTCAGCTTTTTTGGGTTTCACATTCCTTATCTCGAGCACTTGGGTGTTGAACCGATCAGCTGTGAAAACGACCAAGCAGTCGTTCGGATGCCAATTCAGCCTCACCTGATCAATAGTCATGGTCATGTACACGGGGGGGCATTGATGAGCGTACTGGACTTTACATTATCAGCCGCAGGCCGCGCGCACGCCCCTTTGAGTGTGGGTATGGCCACCATTGACATGTCCACCAGCTTTTTGTCGCCAGGCAGTACTGATTTAACGATCACGGCCACGTGCCTGCGCCGAGGTTCAACGATTTGTTTTTGTGAAGGCGAGATTCGCGACACACAAAATCAACTTGTTGCCAAAGCGACAGCTTCCTTTAAAATAATTAGGGCAAAAAAATAATCATGTCTTTGCAAATCACCATTTCAGATGCTGTAAAAGTCGCCATGCGTGCCAAAGATTCGGCTCGTTTGACGACCTTGCGTTTTTTGCAGGCCGCCATCAAGCAACGGGAAATCGATGACCGTAAAGCACTAAGTGACACTGAAGTCATGGCGATTATTGAAAAACAAATCAAGCAACGCCGTGAATCAATTGCTGCTTACGAGAAAGCAGGCCGAGCAGAGACTGCTGCGCAAGAATCCGCAGAAATCGTTGTGTTACAAGAATTCTTGCCGCAAGCCGCCAGCGAGCAGGAGGTGCTGGCCGTCATTGAGGCCGCCATTGAAGAAGCACGGGCCTGTGGTGCTCAGGGACCTGCCGTCATGGGTAAGGTCATGGCCACGGTCAAACAAGCGTTGGCAGGGCGTGCCGAGATGGCGGCGGTTTCTCAGCAAGTTAAAGCCAAGCTGTCTTAAAGACTCATATACTCTCACGCTCAGCCCCCGGGCTGGCGTGATTTTCCTTATTCGACTGACCAAGTTATATTTAGGGCCCATTTCTGGTCGGCTATCGGTGTGGGCATCCCAACTTCGATGTCATCTCTCACGACTTATGTTTGATTTGATGGTTCAGTGTTGGCTCGCAGCGCGAGGTGATGTTAAAGAGTCGAACAATAGAAAATAGACCATAAACAGCCCGATTGCTTATTAAACAAACAGTCTATGATTTGGGATGCCCAACAACATGGAATTGGTGGTTCGCCGTCCTGAGGGATTGTATTGCCCACCAGGTGACTTTTATATCGACCCTTGGCTCGCGGTACCTCGTGCGGTGATCACCCACGCGCATGCCGACCACGCGCGAGCGGGGCATGCGCACTATTTGGTGAGCGCACAAAGTGAAAACGTGCTGCGAGCGCGGTTTGGCAACTTGCCGATGCAAACCCTCGCTTACGGTGAGATCGTGACTCAAAACGGCGTTTGCATCAGTTTGCACCCGGCCGGTCACGTGCTCGGTTCAGCCCAAGTCAGGTTGGCCTACGGTGGACAGGTTTGGGTGGTTTCGGGCGACTACAAACTGGCCGCTGACCCGACATGCACTGCCTTTGAACCGGTGGTTTGCGACACATTCATCACCGAATCAACCTTTGGGCTGCCCATCTACCGCTGGCCTGAAAGCCATGATGTGATGCAGTCCATTAATCAATGGTGGGCAAGCAATGCCAGCCAAGGGCGAAGTAGCCTTCTGTATGCCTACGCATTTGGAAAGGGACAACGCTTACTGGCTGGTTTAGAGCACTCAATTGGGCCCATCATCACGCACGGTTCATTTGATGCACTCAATGCGGCTTACCGACACTCAGGTGTTGCGTTACCAGAAACCCAGCGGGTGACTGATGTCAGTGCGATTGACAAAAAGCGCGCCTTGATTTTGGCGCCACCTTCAGCGGCTTCAATCCCGTGGATGAAACGTTTTGGGGAAGTTTCCCACGCCATGGTTAGTGGCTGGATGCAAGTCCGCGGCGCACGCCGACGACGAGCAGTCGATCGGGGGTTCGTGTTGTCAGACCATGCTGACTGGCCAGGGCTGTTGTCGGCGATTCAAGCCACAGGTGCCGAGCGCATTATCGTGACCCATGGCAATACCGCCGCATTGATTCGATGGCTCAAGGAGTCCGGTCGAATCGCTCAGTCCTTTGAAACCGAGTACGGTGAAATAGAGGAATGAGTGCCTGATGCGCGCCTTTGCTGATCTCTACCAAGCCTTAGACCGAACCACTTCAAGCCGCTTGAAGGTGGCAGCTATGGTTGCGTATTTTGGTCGCGTTAAAGCAGAAGATGCAGCATGGGCCGTGTATTTTTTAGCAGGCGGAAAAATCAAACGGCTATTGCCCATTGCACACCTGCGTGCTTACGCGCAACGCCAGACGGGGCTGCCCGTTTGGCTATTTGAAGAGTGTTACCAAACGGTAGGGGACTTGGCCGAAACCATCGCTTTGTTGTTACCCACAGCTCAATCAGAGCGCGACACCGGTTTGAGCCAGTGGGTGACTGAATGCCTTCTACCGCTGCAGTCACTTGATGAAGAGCAACGTTCAAGTGCGCTGGAACAACTCTTGGACGGGTGGGACGCTGACACGCGATTCATTTGTTTGAAACTCATCACTGGCGGGTTTCGAGTGGGCGTCTCGCGATTGCTGGTGACCCGCGCTTTGGCCCAATTGACTGAATTACCCGCGACACAGATTGCGCAACGCATGATGGGCTATTTCAGCGCCCGTGAACACCCTAACGGGGATCGCTATCGAGCGCTCATTGCCGATGGTGATGTTGATTATCAAGCCATTGAGCCAGGCCAACCATACCCGTTTTTTTTGGCACAACCGCTGGCCCGAGAAGACTCACAGCTGCAAAACATACTGAATGCGCCTGAGTCCTGGCAGTTGGAATGGAAGTGGGATGGCATTCGGGCACAACTGGTTTACCGTCATGGCAATATCTGGCTTTGGTCGCGTGGCGAAGAATTGATCAGCGAACAGTTTCCAGAGTTGTGCGAAGCCGCCAAAGCATTTGGTGAAGATACAGTCTTAGATGGGGAGATTTTGGTTTGGCATCCCGACCAAAACGTTCCCGCTTCATTTGCTGACCTGCAAAAAAGGCTGGGGCGCAAGCGCCTGTCAGATGCCATTAAGCGTGACTATCCAGTCGTTTTTATGGCCTATGACTTGCTAGAAGAAAAGGGCATCGATTGTCGGTCACTGACGCTTAGCCAGCGAAGATTGGCCCTCGAGACCCTGATTTCAAGCCACAGTGTAGCCAGTGTTTTTAAATTATCGCCTGTTGTCGATATTCAAGACAGCGAACAAGCTCGGGCTCATCATGCCCAAGCGCGAGAACAACGGGCTGAGGGTTTGATGATCAAAGCCCGATCATCACAATACGGTGTGGGTCGCACCCGACAAGCGGGTCTTTGGTTTAAGTGGAAGCTTGACCCCATGAGCATCGATGCGGTTTTAATCTACGCACAACGTGGACACGGCCGACGCGCGAGCCTCTACACAGACTACACCTTTGCGGT
>CALBEY010000080.1 GCA_937888805.1 uncultured Burkholderiaceae bacterium | reverse complement strand
GTCAACTTTACAGACCGCTACTATCATTGATCACGGTTTCATCCCTGCTATTGAGCGCACCACTGGCTCAGGCAAACACCACGGACCCGATTCAAGTTGTGACCAGCTTTTCGATTTTGGCAAACATGACCGAAGAGATCGGCGGACCGCTGGTCAGCGTGACCTCTCTGGTGGGGCCTGATGCTGATGCCCACGTCTTTAATCCCAGTCCTGCCGATGCAAAATCGTTGGCCCAAGCCCAAGTTGTGGTTATCAACGGTCTCGGCTTTGAAGGCTGGATTGATCGCCTAGTGAAATCATCCGGCTTTAAGGGCAAGCTTGTGGTTGCCTCAAACGGTGTCAAACCACTGGATTTTAAAGAGGAGACCAAGAGTCACGCCCCCGAACCAAAACACAGCCACGCTAAGCACAGTCACGCCAAAAAAGCTCAAGATAAACACGACCATGGCGAAGTGGACCCACATGCCTGGCAAGATTTGAAAAATGGCAAGATCTATGCGGAAAACATCCGAGCCGCGCTGCTCGCCGTCTTGCCCGCAGCAAGCGACGAGATTAATGCCCGCGCCAAGTACTACATTGATCAAATTGAGGCGCTTGATCAAGACTCGCGCATGCGCCTAAATGCAGTGCCACCCAAACAGCGTCGTGTGGTCTCATCGCATGATGCGTTTGGTTACTTTGCCCAAGCTTATGATGTCGAATTTTTTGCCGCGCAAGGTTGGAGCACAGACAGAGAAGTGTCGGCTGCTGACATGGCCAGCCTGATACGCGAAATCCGCAAAGACAAACTGCATGCGATATTTGTTGAGAACATGTCAGATCCGCGCTTGATGCAACGGATTGCCGAAGAGACTGGGGTGCGTATTGGGGGCAAGCTTTACTCTGACGCGTTATCCGCGCCGGGCACTGCTGCTGACACTTACTTGAAAATGTTCTCAAGCAACGTCAACACCATTTTACAAGCCTTAGAGCCCTAAGAACTCAAGCCTTAGAGCATTCTAAAGCTGTACTGCCAGGCGGCAGAAAACAGCAATATGCCAAAAAAGAAAACCAACAGCGCCGCTCCCGCTTGCAGGGTGTGGCCAATCCGCCGACCCCAGGGACGTTGTTGACCCCCGCCAGCTGACGCCATCACCCGACTGATTGAGAGCGATGTCAGCGCTAACATTGCAACCGTGATGCCGGTGCCCAGACCCATGGCCAAAGCAGCGGCCACGCCAGCCATGAAAAACTGTTGTGATAGGGCAAAGACCAGTACCAGAATGGCGCCAGAACACGGGCGCAAACCAATCGCCAAAATCGCCCCCCACGCTTTGCGCCAACTCAATTGACCCGCCACTTGCTCAGGCGCTGGAAAATGGCTGTGCCCACAATTGGCATGATCGTGATGGTCATGGTTGTGATGGTGATCCCCTTGTTGTGACCGGGCAAGACCAAGGATCGGTTTAAGCGCATGCTTGTATACCAACCAAGCCCCTAACAAAACCAAAAGGGCATAAGCAACCAGCTCTAGGTACGCTGTGACTTCGTTGAGAACCGCACCAGTCACATTCAAAATGCCAGCGGCCACCCCAACCAAGGCAATGGCCACAAGCGCTTGCACCAGTGAAGCGACAAAAGCCAAGATTGCACCGTTTTTCATGGTCTCACGGTTGGCCACCACGTAAGCCGACAAAATCGCCTTGCCGTGACCGGGGCCCAAGGCGTGAAAGACACCGTAAGCCAATGAGAGCACCAACAACCACCATGCTTGAAGCCCGTCAGCCTTCCAAGCCCGAACAGCCGTGGTCAACTGACGGTAGAAATGGGACTGCCAAATGGCAATTTGACCGGTCCATTGATCGAACCAACCCAATGATGGCGTATTCAACGTTTGTTCAGGCACCGCAAACGGATGTGGCGATTGCGCCTGCACCGTACCGTTAAACCAGAGGCTCGCCGCCACGAGAAATACCAAGACCACGAACCAACGCACCGCCATTGACCTCTGGCGGATAGACATATTTAACTGACTCATGGACATGACAACTCGACCCGGTGCTGCAAGGTCTGAGTGGCTAACAGCAAGTCAGGTGGCAACACGCCCGAAAGGGGAATGGCCGCCAACCGCGCGGCGACTTGATCGTCTAAACGTTTGGGTCGTTTATAGACCACCTGACAACTGGCAGGGGCAGTGCGCGCGGTTACTGACTGAGGCTCTTCAAAACTGTACGCCACAAAATAAGTCGGATCAGCGACTGATACCGTCACGGGTAAGCGATTTGCAAAAACCGGTTGTAACAGTGGCAATTCAAAGCGTAGCGAAAGTTGATCGGTTTGTGTCTGCCAGACGGCTTTAACGCCACGAGGCTCACCGACCGGCAACACATCACCACCTTGGCTGATGGTCGTGAAATAGTGAGACAGGGGGTCTGCGAGCGCCGACATCCAGTCTTGGGCGATTTTGTCTAACTCGGCTTGCGGCGGTACACCCTCGGCCGTTTCAGGCAAACCCTGCTTGGCGTAGCTTGAGAACATTTCATCAAACAGCCACAGTTGGGCTACCGAGACCAACTGCCCTTGGGCGTCGAACTGCAACTCAATCTTAGCCTCAATCCACATGTGTGGGTGTGCTTGTGCCGAGTCACCCCATACCAATAACGCAACTGCGATCAGACTCGCACGCAGCCAACGCAAAAATTGGCCCGGGTACTGAGAGTGGCATATGCCGAGGATAGCTACCATCTATTACTCAATTCCGTCATTTTGATCAAAGGTGTTCAGACCCACGAGCATTAAAAAAGTTTACTTGTTACCCTTTCGGTTGGCTCTCGGGTGCGCCGCATCGTAGACCGAAGCCAAGTGCTGAAAATCCAATTTGGTGTAAATCTGAGTGGTTGAAATGCTGGCGTGCCCAAGCATTTCTTGGACGGCACGCAAATCTTGCGCTGATTGCAACACATGGCTGGCGAAGCTATGGCGCAACACGTGGGGGTGAACACGAGTAGGCAGTCCGGCCATCACACAAAGACTTGCCAAGCGCTGCTGAACCACGCGAGGGTGAATACGCGCACCACGCTCACCCAAGAACAGCGCATGCTCATCTGCCGCCGGCCGGGTCTGCCGATTTAACAACGGTCGAACCTCAAGCCACTGCCGCAACGCTTGTTTGGCCTCACGCCCGATGGGAACCACTCGCGGCTTTTGCCCTTTGCCCAGTACCTGAACCTGTGCTTGCTCAAGGTCAATCCAGCCAGTGGATTGATGATCCGATGTGTTCACGTAGTGCACATCAAGCTGAACCAACTCGCTTAGGCGCAAACCACTGGAATAGAACAACTCAAACATGGCACGGTCGCGCTGACTCGCCGGTGATTGATCAACCACCAAAGCGGGCGCCTCAAGCAGCGCCTGTGTTTGATCTACCGATAGGGCCTTGGGCAAACTGCGCTTGATTTTTGGGGCACGCACATCACGGGCCGGGTTGACTGGCAATTTGATCTGTGGCGCCCACCAACCGTAAAACCCACGCCATGCCGCCAACATTCGGGCAAGAGAGCGCGGTTGCTGGCCCCGAGCGTGTGCGGTTGCTAAAAACTGTCTAATGTGACGCTGCTCGATCGTCTCAAGTGGCATGCCTTTGGACAAAATAGCTAGCGCATGCATGTCACGCCGATAGGCACTGGTGGTGTGTTCGGAATAACGCCGATTCTTTTGCAGGTGGTCTAGCCACTGCGTAACCGGCAGAGGCAACGACTGCTGTTCACCTTCTGGCTCGGCTGAGTCACGCTGAGTCACTGACCGGCTCCCAGGTCGTTATCCGCTAAGTTGCCAAGGGCAAGCGCGACAGCGCCGCTGAAGCCATTTGTTCGATGCTCTCGAGAAATGTCGTACCCATGTCAGCGGCAAAGCGCTCGCTGTCCGGTGATCCCAGGACCAATAGGCCAACGGTCTGGCCCTCTCGATGGATCGGAATAATCGCCATGCTCGCCGGCGGCTGCTGAAGCCAGTTTGCCACGCTCAAGCCCTTGTTTGGTCCACAGTAAGGGGCTGATAAGCCCTGCGCAAAAGTGCGCTCGTCACTGGTCACCGATTCAGCAAATGCTCCCTCAGTCAGGCTGATCCCCCAAAGTCGCAACGCCACATCTGGCACCTCAAAACTTTCCATCAGCCCCCCCACAATATGCCCTGGCAACAATTGGGAATCGTCAACCGCCAAAAGCTGTGAGCACCAGTGATTCATCTTTTGTGCGGTGCCTTGGTTAAACGTTGCCTGATGACTCAATATCGCCAAGCGCTGCTCAAGCTCTTTTTGGCGGTCGCGCAAGATTAAGATTTGGCGCTCGCCCAGCGAAATCGCTCGGGTATCGCTCGGATGTGGCACGCTAAGTGCTGAAAATAACTCAGCGTGTTCACCAAAAAAAGCTGGATTTTCTTGTAAAAATCGAGCCACCGTAAGGGCAGTTAGCTGTTCAGTCATTGGCTTGCTCAAAGTGAGGAAGAGAAGCGACCAGTTGGTCGATATTAAAACTGCCCTTAAACACCGTGGTGACAGGGCCCGTCATGTGCAGTGTGGTGCCGTCCCACTCAATCGTCAAGCGACCACCCCATGTATCAACCACCACGGGCGACTGCAAAAGCCCTTGGCGAATGCCGCTGGCCACGGCCGCACATGCCCCCGTCCCACAGGCCAAGGTCTCACCCGCCCCGCGTTCATAAACGCGTAAGCGAATGTGATTGGGATCAACCACTTCCATAAAACCCGCATTGACTCGGCGGGCAAAGCGCGGGTGACTTTCAATCAAGGGGCCAAGCGTTGATACAGGTGCCAAGGAGACATGTTCAACCACTTGCACCGCGTGCGGATTAGAAATGCCCACGAGCGACAGCCACACCGTGGTGTTGGCTTCGGGCAACTCAAGGCCGTAAAGCGTGTCTTGCGCTTTTGTTTGTGTTGCCAACGCTGTGGCATCAAAGTGAACGTCCTCTGGCGTAAAACGGGTCTGCCCCATCTCGACCCTGACATCACCGTTTTCAAGTGAATGCAGCGTAATCAACCCCGTTTTGATCTCAGCACGTATGGGGTTTCGCGAGGACAACTTTTGCTCATGCACAAAGCGCACAAAACAACGGGCCCCATTGCCGCAATGCTCAACCTCGCTACCATCCGAGTTAAAGATTCGATACTGAAAATCAGCTTCAGGATGCGTGGGCGTGTCAACCAACAAGATTTGGTCACAACCGATACCAAACTGTCGATGCGCAATGGCGCGCGCGCGCTCAGGCGTCATTTCAATGACTTGGGCCAAGCCGTTGAGCATCACGAAGTCGTTACCGGCGCCGTGCATTTTGGTGAAAGACCAGTTCATTTTCGATTCGCTTTCAATTCAAAGTGTGTCAAATTCTTTGCTCTACTTGTCGTAAGGATTTGCTTGACCTTCTGGGCGGGTTTTAAACCGCCGATGAACCCAATAGTACTGGGTCGGGTGCTCGCGAATCCACCCCTCGAGCAATTCATTCAATCTGGCTGTGGCCGTTTCAAGACTGGTGTCTGCATTTTCGAACAAATTGACTTCGTCGCCAATGGTGACGTGATAGCGACCGGTTTTGGCGTCCCAAGCACTTAGGATGGGCAACACGGGCAAGTCAAACTGACGCACCATTTGTGCTGTAGCGGTTTGAGTGGCCGCCGGCACACCAAAAAACGGCACAAAAACACCACCCTTGATACCAAAATCCATGTCAGGCAAGTAATACGTTGGGTAGCCTTGTCGGATCAAACGAATCAAAGGACGGACCCCGTCTTTTTGACTGATGAGGTGAACCGCATGAAATCGACCTCGGCCCAGCCGCACCAACGCATCGACATCGGGGTCGCTTTGCGGCGTGTACATCGTAGCGCCCTGTGGACCCGCCAACGTCAAGCGCGAAGCCGCGGCATCTAGCGCCACAAAATGCGGGGCTAACAACATCAGGGGCCGACGGCTGTCGGTGTACCGGCGGGCTTTCTCTAAACCACTGACAGTCACAAGCTCACGCACTTGCGCAGCCGTACCCAACCACAACACACCCCGATCAACAAATGTTTGTGCCAGCACCCGAAAATGCGCACGCAACATTGATTGACGTACTTGGGGTGACTTTTCTGGAAAGCACAATGTCAAGTTACAGCGCACGATGTGCGCGCGTCGCGGCAACATCAATGGCGTCATCACGCCTAAAAACCAACCCAAAAATTGACGCCCACGATGTGGCAACTTTGCCAGGCCTTGGAAAACTGTCACCAAGCACCAACTTTTGAACGATCGAGACTTGAGCGCTCGGACTTTCTCGGCCCAGTCTTCAAACTCAACAGGCGGCTCACTCATCAGACTCACCGGGCGGCAGCGGAACGTCTAGGGGCCGCTTGTAGCGGTGGTAACTCCAAAGGTACTGCTCCGGAAAACGGGCGATTAACGTTTGCATCATGCGATTAAACAACATCGCTTGTTCGCGTGGGTTTTCAGGCAGCACATCGGGCGCCCGCAAATAATGGATCCGCCACCCCTGACCTCGGGGCAAACGCTCGCAGGCGGCCACCATCACAATCGGATTGGTCGCCCGAACCAGCTTGCCCGGAAGTGTCATGGTCCAGGCTTCGCGCCCAAAAAACGGCGCCCACACGCCCTCACCGAACTGCGGCACTTGGTCTGGCAACATGCCCACGGTTTCATTGTTTCTTAGCGCCTTGAGAAAAGCCCTGACCCCTTTTAGATTGGCCGGTAGCGCTTTTACCCCGGAGGTGTTTCGGGCTGCTTGCAACAGCGGCATTAAAAAAGCTTGCCTTGGCGGGCGAAACATCACTGTCATGGGCTGAAAGAGCGTAGCGTAGCGTGCCAGCAATTCAAAGCAGCCCAAGTGCGGACTAAGGAACAGTATCCCGCGCTTTTCGTTTAACGCCTGGTGCAGTATTTCTTCCTCATCGCTCACCACTCGCGCAAGCGACTCTTGACTTCGAAACCACACGTGCGACAACTCAAGGATCATCGCGCCTGACTCCGCCGCCGCGCGACGTGCAAAAGCGGGGTCGTGATAGCCGGCTTGGCGCGCATGGGCGATGAGCCTGTCGCGGTAACGTCCCGGCAAAATAAACACCAAGCCCCCAATCATTCGACCGATGGCCTGTAAAACCCTAAGGGGTAAAAATGATGTCAAACGAAATAAAGACAGCAACATAATTATTATTTTCGCTTAGAATAGAGCAAAGCCGCTGAGTTAAACGACAACTTGCGGGGCGGCTTACTTGATCATCGTTTGTGCTTCAGCCCTTATTTCGATCAAGTTATTTTAATGCCGCTAAAGCGTCGCGCCCAAGACCAAAGTTTTAGCAAGATGGGGTTTAGGGGTGCAACGCACCGACTAACCCTGGCAGAGAGACCAACTGTGATTCTCTTACTGCCAACTGGATTGATCCTTATCATCCAGTGCTTTGCTTAGGACTCTTGCCATGTCAATGAAATCAAACGATTTTCTTTTCACCTCGGAATCCGTTTCTGAAGGTCATCCAGACAAAGTGTCAGATCAAATCTCTGATGCGGTACTTGATGCCATTTTCACTCAAGACCCCAATGCCCGTGTTGGTGCCGAAACGCTTTGCAACACTGGCCTTGTTGTGCTGGCTGGTGAAATCACCACCAGCGCCAATGTTGACTACATTCAAGTCGCGCGCGACACCATCAAGCGCATCGGCTATGACAACACGGAATACGGTATTGACTACAAAGGTTGCGCGGTTCTTGTGGCCTATGACAAGCAATCCGCTGATATCGCCCAAGGCGTTGACCGCTCATCAGAGGAGTATTTGAATCAAGGTGCAGGCGATCAAGGCATGATGTTTGGCTTTGCATGTGATGAAACACCTGATCTAATGCCAGCGCCAATCTGGTACTCGCACCGCCTGGTGCAGCGCCAAAGCGAGCTGCGCAAAGATGGCCGTCTGCCCTGGCTGCGTCCTGATGCCAAATCTCAGGTCACGTTTCGCTACGTCAACGGCAAGCCTGTTGAGGTTGACACCGTGGTGCTTTCCACACAGCATGCGCCTGAGATTTCGCAGAAAGCGATCCATGAGGCAGTGATTGAAGACATCATCCGTCCAAGCTTCCCAGACGGCTTGATCACACCCAAAACCAAGTTTTTGATTAACCCAACCGGTCGATTCGTGGTTGGTGGCCCACAAGGCGATTGCGGATTAACTGGGCGCAAAATCATTGTAGACACCTATGGCGGTGCTTGCCGTCACGGGGGCGGCGCATTCTCCGGCAAAGATCCATCAAAAGTCGATCGCTCAGCGGCGTATGCGGCACGTTATGTGGCCAAAAATATTGTGGCGGCTGGACTCGCGACGCAATGCGAGGTACAAGTCAGTTACGCCATCGGTGTCGCCGAGCCCATCAACATCACGGTTTACACCGAAGGCACGGGTGTGGTTCCTGACGAGCGGTTGGCTGAGCTGATTCGCGAGCATTTTGACCTGCGCCCTCGCGGCATTGTGAATATGCTGGACCTGTTACGTCCGATCTATTCAAAGACAGCGGCCTATGGCCACTTCGGACGTAGCGAGCCTGAGTTCACTTGGGAAGCCACTGACCGCGCTGCTGCTCTCAAAAAAGCAGCCTAAAGCCCGCTATCTTTCGGCATCAGTCGCAAAACCCAAACCCTGATGCCGTTTGATTTAAAACCGGGTCATCGGCGTACCAAAGTCGATGACCGGGTTTTGTTATGTTTTGCAGTGACAGGCGACTACACTCGATTTCTTTCAATCACGACTGAGACGGTTTAGACCATGCCTGGCAATGACAATTCGAGCACACCGAAATCCGCTGCACGGGATGATTCGCCATGCGTGGCCATTTGCTCCACACTATTTGACGACATCTGCCGCGGTTGCGGGCGCACCGTGATGGAGGTCTCGAACTGGGTTTTTATGGACGAAGCTGAAAAAGACGCTGTCTGGACGCGGATATTGGCTGAGGGCTACCCACGCCCCCCTGACAATAGTCGATCATCTAGAAACGCCAAGTAATTCTCCACTCTTATTTTTTCCCTTCTGAGCGACTCAGGCTGTCGCCGGCCAAACGCTCAGTCAGTTTGGCAACTGCCGTGTGATCTTGATTGGGACCCAGCATCTGAGCAGAAGCCGCCCACAATTCACGGCAAAGCGCTGAAAACGGGGTGGGTGTTGCCGTCTCATGCGCAATCCCCAAGGCGATACTCAGGTCTTTAACCATCAAGTCTAGTCCAAACCCTGAGTTGAACTGCCCCGACAAAACAAATTGCTTGAACTTTTTCTGCGTCGAGTTATTCATGCCTGTCGAAGCATTCAAAACATCAACCATTTTCTCGGGGCTCAATCCAAAGCGCTTGCCAATCATTAACGCCTCGACGCCAATTAAAAAACCACCGGCCGAAACCAGATTGTTTAGTGCTTTCATCGCGTGAGCTGAACCAACGTCACCCGTGGGCTCAATCGCCTGGCCCATGCACTGCAAAATCGGGGTTAATGTGCTCAGCTGGTCATTCGAACCGCCAAACATGATGGACAACTCGCCCGTCTTGGCGCGTGGCACACCACCGGAAACGGGGGCATCAACAAGATGACCACCGGCCTGTGACACAAGCTGCGCCAAATGCCGGGTGATGCTCGGCACGCCTGAGGACATCTCTACCAGAACGGTGTTTGGTTGCAAGCCCGCCAACACACCATCAGGGCCTTCTAATACCGACTGCACAATGGCGCTCGTGGGCAAGATGGTGATGATGACATTGGTCGCTTGCGCCAAGGTTTTGGCGCTCGTGCAGGCCACGCCACCGACTTGCGCCACAAATTCAGCGCAACGCCCTTGATCAGCTTCCAACACTTGCAAAGAATAACCCGCCTCAACCAAACGCTTGGCCATTGGCCAACCCATTTTGCCCAGGCCAATAAAACCGATTTGAGTTTGATTGCTCATTAACCAGCGTCCTTGGGCTTATCGTTAAATGCACCCTCTTCTTCGAGCACTTGGTTGGTCACTTTGAAAGCATCCAACGCAGCTGGAATACCGCAATAAATAGCAGCGTGCAAAAGAACTTCCTTCATTTCTTCGACCGTCACACCGTTGTTTAAGGCACCCTTGACGTGCAATTTGATTTCAGCAGGGCGATTTAATGCGGTCAACATGGCCAAATTCAACATGCTTCGTGTCTTGCGATCGAGACCTTCACGCGACCAGGTGTAGCCCCAAGCCCACTCGGTGGTGACGTGTTGAAACGCCATCATGAAATCGTTAGCCTTAGCAATCGAGCCATCGACATATTCGGTGCCTAAAACTTCGCGGCGTACTTTCAAACCTTGTTCGAACAATTTTTGTGTTTCGTCTTTGGCAGTCATGTGAATCCTTGGTTGATATGAAAAAATAGTGAAGAAACTGATTGTCTTCAGCTAGCCCACCTCATGTCAAGGGCTAGAGGCAAGGTAGCCGCTTAAAGAGGAGGTCACCACGCGCGCAAAGTGCAACTGCCATCAAAACTGATGTAAAAATATTCGAATAGGGGTTTACCCCAGACAATAAGACGTGTACACTTCGCGTTCATTTAAACAAACAAATCGCTCTCTGACCTCTTTCCTTTCGCGGCCGTGTTCTCAGCGACCCAAGCGTTCGGTTTCTCCGGTCGGCTCGATTCAAAGGAAAGAAAATGTCATTCTCAGAGCTGGGGCTTACGCCCCCGTTGTTGGCTGCTATTCGTCAAGCCGGCTTCGACAAACCCACCCCTGTTCAAGAAAAAGCCATTCCGGCAGCCCTCAAAGGCACCGACTTGATGGTTTCAGCACAAACCGGTAGCGGCAAAACCGCAGCCTTTATGTTGCCTGCTTTGAACAAACTTTCTATGACCAAAGCCAACGGCGGTCGTGGAGTACAGATTTTGGTACTCACGCCAACCCGTGAATTGGCCATGCAGGTCACTCAAGCCAGTGCCGAATACGGTTCACAAATCAATGGTCTGCGTGTCGCAACTGTTGTCGGCGGCATGCCTTATGGCGCCCAACTCAAAGCACTGTCACGCCGGTTGGACGTGTTGGTGGCCACACCTGGTCGACTCATCGATCACCTGAAAGCCAAACGCGTTGACTTGTCGACCGTGCACACGCTGATTCTAGATGAAGCTGACCGTATGTTGGATATGGGTTTCATTGACGACATCAAAGCGCTGGTGGCTGCCACGCCAAGCTCACGCCAAACATTACTGTTTTCAGCAACGCTTGATGGCACCGTGGCCAAGTTGGCGCAAACGATGATGCGCGAGCCCGTTCGGATTGAAATCTCTTCACCCAACGAGCGTCACGCACAAATCACACAAAGCCTCTTTTATGCTGACGACGGTGCACACAAGCGTCGTTTACTTGATCATATTTTGCGCGATGCGGCGGTTGATCAGGCCATCGTTTTTACAGCGACCAAACGCGGTGCTGATGAACTGGCAGACCAGCTCAACGAGCAAGGTTTTTCAGCACAAGCTTTGCATGGTGACATGAACCAGCGCCAGCGCACACGGACATTGACGGCGATGCAGCGCGGTAATTTGCGCGTACTGGTCGCAACCGATGTCGCTGCCCGCGGTATTGACGTGCAGACGATTAGCCACGCCATTAATTTTGACTTGCCGATGCAAGCTGAAGATTATGTGCACCGTATTGGCCGCACTGGCCGCGCAGGACGTAACGGCAATGCCGTGACTTTGGCCGAACATCGCGAGCGTCATAAAGTGAAACGCATTGAGCATTTCATCGGTCACACCATCGACTCGGAAGAAATTCCAGGCATGGAACCCCGTCGTCAGGCATCAAGCAAGCCCAGTGGCGTGCGCCGTGGCAAACCACCTGTTCGCGCAGCTGGTGCCGCACCTGGCGGTCATGCTGCCAAGCGCAGTACCAAACCGTATACTGAAGGCCATGCCAAGCGATCCTCCGACCGACCACAGCGTCCCACCAGCCATTCACGTGCGCGCCCAAGCGCTCGAGCATAGCGAGACCGTCTCCAACCACCTGCGTCAATGCATTGTTCGAGCAGGTGGCTGGCTATCTTTTGAGCGCTGGATGACCGAAGTCCTTTACGCACCGGGGCTCGGTTACTACAGCGCAGGCAGTACCAAACTTGCCGCTCGCCACACACAGAATCAAGCCGGCTTAGCCGGCGATTTTGTGACTGCCCCTGAATTGTCTCCCGCTTTTGGCCGCACCTTGGCTCAACAAGTCGCGCAAGTGCTGGCTGACTGCGCTGATCCCAAAATTCTTGAGTTTGGCGCGGGCTCTGGTCAGCTGGCGCACGACATTCTCGAAGAACTCAAAACACTGGGCTTTCAAACTCGATACGAAATCCTTGAATTGTCTGCTGATCTAAAGCAACGTCAGCAGCAAACATTGGCGCCCTGGGCCGAACAAGTTCGATGGGTTGACAATCCCGGCCCTGCATTTGACGGCGTTATCCTTGCCAACGAAGTGTTGGACGCCATGCCTGTTCATATCGTGGGTTTCGATCAAGACGGTCAGGCGATTGAACAGGGTGTTATCTGGACCGACGATGGGTTTGCATGGCAGAGTCAGCCCGCGAGCGAGCGCTTGACAGAAACACTAAAGGCACGCCTGCCCGCTCTTCCTGGCTACATCACGGAGTTAAATTTAGCCGCTGAGGCTTGGATACAACAAATTAACGATTGGCTCAGCAAAGGCGTTGCCTTCATCATTGACTATGGCTTCACGGCCAGTGAATTCTTTCACCCCCAACGCCATACGGGCACGTTGATGTGCCACATTCAACACACCGCACACGACAATCCGTTTTTTGCACCTGGTCTGCAAGATATCACCGCACATGTTGATTTCTCTGCCATGGCAGCGGCCGCTCAACGTTCAGGCCTCGAGGTCATGGGCTTCACCAGCCAAGCACGCTTTTTAATAAACGCAGGTCTTGCGACACAAGCCGCACGTCTTAACCGCCACGAAGCCCGTGCGCTCGAAAAGCTGGTTTCAGAAGCAGAAATGGGTGAGTTATTCAAAGTGCTAGCAGTCGGCAAACAAATTGATTTACCGTTGATGGGCTTTAGCCACTCTGATCGGCGCCATCAGCTTTAAGCGAAACAAGTCGTTGTTCAATCGCCGTTAACCGCGCAGCACGCACGGCCTGGCCGATGGCTTGGGCGCCAGCGGCCTGGAGCGGTTGGGCAATGTCACCCGCCTTCACCGAATTGGCTGCTATCAAGAGCGATAACAGCCTATCAGCAGGCTTTTCAAACAACTGGTAAACGATACTCACCAACGCGACCAGGCGCTCATGACGGCGAATACCGTCGGCCGCTTCAATCAATGCCAATACCTGTTCGGCGGCCTGCGGTGTCACCCACTCAGGGTCGCGCTCGCAATATTCAAACACCGTGGGTAAAAGCTTGGCCCATTGCGCGCATTCGTTTGAAGCACGCAAACGCACTGACAATGCCTCTCGGTCTGCGCTGGTCAACAGCGCCACAGCATACATTGCTGGCAAGCCTGACAAGGGGCTTCGCGCCAGTGCGTCGAGCCTGGCGCCGAGAAGCGTGTTCCATTCGAAACCCGGCATCACGACAGGTAATGCATCGCACTGCGCCAAAACGTCAAACAGACGCGACGGCTTTTCACTGACTAACCCGCGCGATAGTTCTTGCCAAACACGCTCAGGTACCAAAGCACCTGCTTCGCCCGCCGCCACCATGCGACGACACAAACCAATCGTATCTGGGGCGATGCTGAAATCCGTGAAACGGGCAGCAAAGCGAGCCAAACGTAGTATGCGAACCGGGTCTTCTTCAAAGGCTGGGCCCACGTGGCGTAAAACAGCGCTCTTAAGGTCTTTGGCACCACCGAGTGGATCGACAAGATCCCCGTCTGGCTTGCGTGCCATGGCATTAATTGTTAAGTCGCGGCGCTTTAAGTCATCCTCAAGCGTGACATCGGGTCCAGTCTGAAAAGTAAACCCTTTGTAGCCACGACCAGTCTTGCGTTCGGTGCGCGCCAAGGCAAACTCTTCTTTGGTGATGGGGTGCAAAAAAACGGGAAAATCGGCCCCAACAGGGATAAATCCGCGATCAATAAGTGTTTCGGGTGTTGACCCAACCACAACCCAATCCCGATCACCGGCCGGGCGGCAGAGCAACTCATCGCGCACAGCACCACCCACGATGTAGACATCAAGGCCTTTTAGCAGTGGATCAAAGAACGTCACGGTGTTTTTGTTTGATTGGTGTTTACATTCACTAGCGAGGTGTGATTCGTCCAAGGCGCGCTTTAAGTGACTGCGGCTGTCCGCTAAAGGTGGCTTCATAATAAGTGGCATTTGAAAGCACACTTTTAACGTAATCACGGGTTTCATTAAACGGTATTGTTTCGGCAAAGATAGCGCCCTCAACCGGATGCCCCAGTGTTGATCGCCATTTGGCAGGTCTTCCAGGGCCTGCGTTATAGCCAGCGCTTGCGAGCACTTGTGAGCCGTCAAGGTCATTGAGTACCATCAGCAAATAGTTGGTCCCTAACTTGGTGTTGATATCAAACTCGTTGACTCGTGAAGGCCGGAAATCTGTCATGCCAATTTTCTTGGCCACGTACTTGGCGGTGGCGGGCATCAATTGCATCAATCCTGATGCGCCCACCACTGAGCGAGCATCCATGATGAAGCGTGACTCTTGACGTATCAAGCCATAAACCCAAGCGGGGTCTAAATTGATCGACTGCGCTTGTGCCACGACTTCGCTCTTAAATGGCGCAACGAACCGTTGCGAAAAATCAACCTCGTCTTGCGTACGCTCAGACGTATTAACAACCCGATCGTAGATGCCTTGCTCACGCGCAAACTCAGCGGCCGCAAACAATTCTCTGTCATCCATGTGTCTGAGCGCAAAGTTCCACTGTGGTACGGCCTCAACGCGCAAGCCCAAACGAAACAGAGCCACACCTTGCTGTAAGTGTGGATTATCACGCGCCGCCTGTAACTCCTGCTGACTCACCGCTGCCGGTGCTGCAGGCGCCACGATCTGACGACCAAGTTCTTCAAGGGCAAGTTGGCCATAAAAATTATATTGATCCGATATGTCTTCGTAGATGACCCGTGCCTGGTCGACTTGGCCGGTGGCAGCGAGCGCTCGCGCACGCCAATACTGCCAATCCGCTTCTTGCTGCATCTGTGGTGGCATGCGATCAATGGCTGTTTGCACCCACAACCAATCAATGTTTGGCTGACGCAAAGCCATGCGAACACGCCACGGGTGGTTGGTCTCAGACAGTCGACTGTCACCGGCCAAGCGATACCACTGATCGGCTTGCGGCATGAGGTTCAATGCGGCACGAAAAGCGAGCTGGCTCCAGACCCAGCCGAGCGCAGTTTCTGGCAGACGCTTGCGCCAACTTTTAGCGACATACTCACCCGTTTTTGTCAGGTTATCGCGCGCCATGCGCTGCAAGCCGATGGCCACAATGACCGCATTATCACCGACAGCTTTGCCCTTAAAACCGCGAACCCACTGACTTGGGGCCTTCATCATGGCCTGGTATTTAACCAAAGTTTTGGGGTCAAACGTCAACGCTGCCAAGCGTGCCGCCGTCTGGGTGTGATTTCGCTCGATGGCGTCTTGCATCAAGGCCACCATTTCGTCGCGGCTAACCACCCCATCAGCGACAAATTGTTGCAACATAGACCAGCAGGCTTGGCCTGGGAAAAACTCATTTAAGGCCTCGGCCTCAGACGCGCGCTGACCGGTCATGTGACGTGCTTCAAGTTTGGCGCATCGAACCTGCTTATTGAGCCATTCAAATTCGCCAATATCGCGGATTTTGTTGAAAGCCCCAGCATCGAATGCCGCCAAAACCCAGCTGGCTTTCAGCTTTTCAGCCGCGTATGAATCAGGATACTTTGCCAAAAATGCTGTCGCCTCTGGCACATCAAAAACGGATGGGGCTTTTTGGACGGCTCTTTCAGCCACCCAGTAATCCGCATAGATCGCCAAGGTGTCATCACCGACCTGTTGCCGCAACGCTGGCACCTGCGATAACTGATCTTTTTCGACGGCCGTCTTGATTTCAACAACAGCCTTTGCACGGTTGGTATCGGGTGAATAGTCAAACGTGTTTGCCGCAGAGATCGCGGGTATCGTAACCAACACCAACCCCAAGCAACCCTTGGTGAGCTTGGTCAAACTATCTTGTATAAAGGGAGAACGAATATTTATCATTTATCTCTGATACGGTTCGTCTATGGCATGGGATAGCTAGCGTCGCACGATAATGGTTAGTCTGACTATGATTCGAGCACAAAGTTGCAAAAGGATTAACAACGATGTCACAGAATACCGCAGCTGAGCTTCGTGTGCGACTAAAGGAATCACGCAAACATTTTGCCGCTGAGGTTCGTCAACACGGCAGTCTTTTGATTCGGTCACGTCTTTACACCTGGCTAGCCTTAATGCGCGACCGTTGTCAAAACAGCAACACGCCTGCGCCAAAAGTTATCGCTGCTTTTTGGCCCCTCGCTGATGAACCTGATTTGGTCCCTTTACTGCTTCAGTTGACACAAGCCGGTTTCACGGTGGTCTTACCACGCATGGTCTCACCTATCGAGCCACTTCAGTTTTATCGGTGGCACGAAGACACAACACTTTTTGCGGGTCCCTTCGGCGTGATGGAGCCCGAAATCGGTGAGCCATTGTTGCCTGATGTTGTTCTGGTGCCGACCCTTGGGTTCACGGCCCAGGGCGATCGTTTGGGCTATGGTAAAGGTTTTTACGATCGTACCTTAGCCCACTTCAAAACCATGGGTCACTCGCCAACAACCATTGGTGTGTCCTGGGCGGCAGGCAATATTCATGCTTTTGACCCCCATTACCGTCCACAGCCGCATGATCAGCGTCTTGATGCCGTTATCACGCCAGAGGCCTGGCATCCGGCGGCGCCCGAATCATTCAGTCCAAGCCCTGATTAAGGGTATAAGCCCTTCCAGATCGCAAGCGTGGCGGGTGCATTGTTCAGGGTATAAAAGTGCAACCCTGGCACTTGATTCTCGAGCAAGTTCTGACACATTTCAGTGACCACGTCTGTTCCAAACGATCGAATGGATTCTTTATCGTCACCCATTTCTGCCAAGCGCAATCGAATCCAACGGGGCACCTCTGCCCCACACATCTCTGAGAACCTCATCAGCTGTGTGTGATTGGTAATCGGCATAATACCCGGTACGATAGGAATTGAAACACCCATCATTTGGGCTCGGTCAACAAAATCAAAATATGCATCAGCATTAAAAAAATACTGCGTGATGGCGCTATTGGCACCCGCTTTTACTTTTTCAACAAAGTGTTGCAAGTCGCGTTGCGGGCCACTGGCTTGGGGGTGCATTTCTGGATAAGCACCAACTTCAATATGAAACCAATCGCCGCTGTGTTCACGAATCAAAGAAACCAACTCATGGGCGTAAGACAACATGTCTGAACCGCCAACCGATCCCATGCCTGACGGCATATCACCTCGCAGCGCCACAATACGCCGCACTCCTTGGGCTTTGTACTGATCAAGCAAATCGCATATTTCTGTGCGCGTTGATCCAATGCAGGAAAGATGAGGGGCCGCATCAAAGCCGAGATCCGTCATCTGACGCACCGTTTCCAGGGTGCCATCGCGGGTCGTACCTCCCGCGCCAAATGTCACGCTCACGTATGAGGGATTGACCAGCCGAAGAGCAGCCACGGTCTCATGCAGACGCCCTTGGGCGGCTTTGTCGCGAGGAGGAAAGAACTCTAGGCTAAACGCCTGCCCGGCTATTGTGGTCATTGTTGAAAGAGCAGCATAGAAAACAGTCCTGATATTGCGCTGTACAACAGCGCACCGGCCACTGCCCACCAAAAACCTTCTACCTGAAACCCTCGTAGCACTGAACCCGCTAACCAAAAAACCAGGGCGTTGAGCACCAACAAAAATAGGCCAAGCGTGACGATCGTGATTGGCAGCGTTAACAAAATGAGAAAGGGCTTGACCATGGTGTTTAAGAAACCCAACACCAAGGCCGCTAGCATGGCTGACCAGAAGCTGGCAATGGCAATGCCTGGCAACACGAACGCCACCGCGAGTAATGCCACTGCGTTCAAAATCCAGACAACGATTATCACCAAGCACTCCTCACGTCTTACGCCCACACGCACAAGGCGCGTGGGTTATTCTTTACTAGATCAATAACGATAAGCTTCAGGCTTATAGGGCCCTTGCTGCTCAACATTGATGTAGGCCGCTTGCTCAGCCGTGAGTTCAGTCAGGTGAGCGCCAATCTTTTCCAAATGCAGGCGAGCCACTTTCTCGTCTAAGTGCTTGGGCAGCACATAGACTTGACCCACCGTGTACTCTTGATTGCGCGTAAACAACTCAATTTGCGCCAGCGTCTGGTTGGTGAAAGAAGATGACATCACAAACGATGGGTGGCCCGTGGCACAACCCAAGTTGATCAATCGGCCTTGCGCCAGCAAAATGATGCGCTTGCCATCGGGGAAAATCACGTGATCGACCTGCGGTTTAATCTCTTCCCACTGCAGGTCTTCAATGCCTGCCACATCAATTTCATTGTCAAAGTGGCCGATGTTACAAACGATGGCCTGATCCTTCATGCGGGACATGTGGTCACGCGTGATCACGTGGTAGTTGCCTGTCGCGGTCACGAAGATGTCGGCTTTATCGCATGCCTCTTCCATGGTGACCACTTTGAAGCCTTCCATCGCGGCTTGCAGTGCGCAAATGGGATCCACTTCAGTCACCCACACTTGCGCGCGCAATGCGGCCAATGCTTGGGCTGAACCCTTACCCACGTCACCAAAGCCACAAACCACAGCAACCTTACCGGCAATCATCACGTCAGTGGCACGCTTGATGCCATCAACCAATGATTCGCGGCAACCGTACAAGTTGTCGAACTTGGCTTTTGTAACAGCATCGTTCACGTTGATGGCTGCAAAAGCCAACTCACCACGCTTTGACATCTGGTACAGGCGGTGAACGCCGGTGGTCGTTTCTTCAGTCACGCCACGAACTTGCGCCAAACGGGTTGAGTACCACTTGGGGTCTTTTCTGATGGTGTCTTTAATGGCTGCATAGAGCGCGACTTCTTCTTCAGACGTTGGCTTATCGAGCACACTTAAGTCTGACTCGGCTTTTGTGCCCAGGTGCAACAACAGCGTGGCATCACCACCATCATCGAGGATCATGTTGGCAAACTTGCCTTCTGGCCACTCAAAAATGCGATGCGTGTAATCCCAGTACTCGGCCAATGTCTCGCCTTTCTTGGCAAACACAGGCGTACCACCCGCAGCAATAGCGGCTGCCGCGTGGTCTTGGGTTGAGTAAATGTTGCACGATGCCCAACGGACTTCGGCACCAAGCGCCTCGAGTGTCTCGATTAAGACAGCCGTTTGAATGGTCATGTGCAGGCTGCCCGTGATGCGGGCACCCTTCAGGGGCTGGCTCGCACCAAACTCTTCACGCAAGGACATCAGTCCGGGCATTTCGGTTTGGGCAATCGCGATTTCACGACGACCCCAGTCAGACAAACTCAGGTCGGCAACAACATAATCTTTTACTTTATCGGTCACAGCATTCATTTCAGTCAGCTCCATTCGTTCAAGCCAACAGTCGGTGCTTAGAGGGGATTAGGCCTCACCGCAATCGCTGTCAGCAGGATTGGGTGAGCGCAGTTGTGGCCAATCCCGACGGGATTGGCAATCACGGTGATTCAATTGAGCCTGGCAACCGCGTCATTAACCGGTCGTCGCAACGCTCCTCAATTGAATATTTCTTAAAACAACAAATATTGTAGCTTGTTTATGTAAAAAACTAACAACTTTAATCGCGTTGGTGGATGGCTTGCGACAACATCGCATCGCAAAGAACCTGAGCGCCAGCGCCCAAATCTTCGGGTTTGGCGTCTTCAATCTCGTTGTGACTGATGCCGTCCTTACACGGGATAAAAATCATTCCCGTCGGTGCGACGCTGGCCAAATAAACCGCGTCATGGCCAGCGCCCGTCACAATATCCATGCAAGAAAAGTGATTGGCAACCGCAGATGCACGCACAGCATCGACCATCTTTGGATCAAACGGTGTCGGCGGAAAGTGCGAAACCTCGTGAATGGACACGCCAACGCCATGAGTTTTTGCCACTTTTTGGCAGGTTGCCTCAAAGCGCTCGTGCATGGCCTGTAAGCCGGTGGCATCAGGATGGCGTATATCAACGGTAAAGGTCACCTGGCCTGGAATCACATTGCGTGACGAAGGAAAAACGGTTGCCGACCCAACCGTGCCACGGCCATGTGGCGCATGATCAAGTGCGTTTTGCACCACGTCTTGCATGATAAAAGTCGCCGCGTACATGGCATCCTTGCGCACGTCCATTGGTGTTGGGCCTGCGTGCATTTCCATGCCCGTGACGGTTACGTCATACCAGCGCAAACCCAAAGAGCCTGTTACCACACCAATGGTTTTTTGCTCGTGCTCCAAAATGGGGCCTTGCTCAATGTGCGCCTCAAAGTACGCTCCAACGGGGTGCTGCCCGAGCACTTCGTCACCATCATAGCCAATCGCTTTGAGCTCGTCACCCACGCGCTTGCCATCTTTGTCCTTACTCTGGAGAATGGATTGCAAATCAAACTTACCAATGAAAGCCCCAGAACCCATCATGACAGGCACAAATCGGGTACCCTCTTCATTGGTCCAAACCACGACCTCAAGCGGTGCATCTGTTTGAACTTGGGCGTCGTTTAGGGCTCGCACGACCTCAAGACCCGCCAAAACGCCAAAACAACCATCAAACTTGCCTCCCGTGGGTTGGGTGTCGATGTGACTGCCCGTCATCACTGGCGGCAAGTCGTTTCTTAATCCAGGCCGGCGCGCGAAAATATTGCCCACCTGATCAATCGAGATACTCATGCCCGCATCTCGCATCCAGCCCACGACTAAATCGCGTGCCTGACCGTCAAGATTGGTCAGTGCCAAGCGACAATTCCCACCCTTTTCAGTGGCGCCAATCTCAGCCAGTGTCATGAGCGATTCGTAAAGGCGCTCGCTAGAAACTTTTACGCTGACTTCGTCGATAGTGGTTGTCATATTATCTCCTCAATAGCTTGGTGTTTATTGCAATGACTTCACAACAAACAGCAAATATCGTGCCTAATTTGCAGCTAGACCGTGTCGCTAGACGCAATAGCGACGCCAGCGATGACGACTCGTCCAAAGCAATGCCAAAATTAACGCGGCCGGCAAAATAAGCAACGCATAGCTTAGACCATAGCTTTGTAAATTGGCAGCCGCCACGCCAAATAAAGGCGGCCCACACAAAACGCCAAAAAAGGTAAACCCTAGCGTGCCGCCCGTGGCCACTGACGCCTGGCCTTTGGGTGCTTGTCTGGCCACTTCGGCCAAGAACACCCCATTCCAACCAATGGCAGTGGCACCCAATAATATTAGAACAAGGTAAAGCCAAACGTGAGGCGTTTCAGGCGTAAAGAAAGGCATTGCCGCCGCTGAGATGGCGAGCAATCCCGCCACAACCATCAACATGTAGCCCGATCCAAACCAATTGTCCGCCATCCAACCCCAAACAATTCTTGCCCCAACACCGGCAGCCTGAGTAACAGCCAGTGCCGCCCCAGCGGCGACCAGCGCCCAGCCGAGGTCTTCAAAAAGGAAAGTTACTAGGTAGGTGGTCAAAGACAGTTGGGTAATGGCGAACAGAAATGACACACCAGCCAATATTCGTAACGCCTTGTGCGACCAAACCAGCTTGATTGGGTTGACCAAACTTTTGATAAGCGATGGCCGTACGGTCGCATCTCGATCCTCATCCAAGGCAGCGCGCAATGGTTTCACCGAATACGCGCAAACAAGACAAAACGCACCCACCAACAGAAAAGCCCATTGCCAACCCAGTAACAACTCAAATTGCGGCACCAAAAGGCCCGCCAAAACGCCCCCAATGGGCACACCCGTCTGCTTTAACGAAAAGACCAAAGACAAGCGCTCAGGCGGCGTGGTTTTGATAAGCAGGTGTGAGCTTGCGGGGGTCACAGGGCCGTAACCTGCGCCGATAAATAAAGCGCCTACGGCCATGCTTAGCGGATGAGGGACTGCGCACAGGATCAATCCTGTTGCCGTCAGCATCAAACAGCCTTGACTTAGGCGAATGGCACCAAAGCGCTTGACTGCCGTTCCACCCAAAACACTTGAGAACATGGCTGCCAGATAAACCAAACCCACATAGGCCCCTACGTAAGTTGAGGCAATGCCAGTGGCTTGCGCCACAACCGGCGCAACCACAGGTAAAGTTATCAGTGCCATGGCGACCAGCGCCTGAATCGTGAGGGTTGCCGTTAAAACGATCCAGGGTCTAGCAGGTTGCGTCACGATACCGGTTCAGATGAGTTAAAGCTCGCCGTATGAGTGCAAGCCAGATAGGAACATGTTAACGCCTAGGAAAGCAAAAGCGGTGATTAATAAACCAACCAGTGCCCAATAAGCCGCTACCGTGCCTCGTAACCCTTTCATTAATCGTAAATGCAACCAAGCCGCGTAGTTAAGCCACACAATCAGTGCCCACGTTTCCTTGGGATCCCATTGCCAGTAAGCCCCCCATGCATCAGCCGCCCACAAGGCGCCAAGAATGGTTGCCACCGTGAAGAATGCAAATCCGATGGCGATTGCACGGTACATGATGTCATCGAGAATTTCAAACGACGGCAACCGCCGTGAAATCGGCCCACGAAAAGCCATGATCGTACCAACCACAATAGCGCCAAAGCCAAAGTAGATCATCCAGGTGGCTGAAACCTCACCGCTACTAAACACCAGCGGTTCAGCAGCCAGCAAAACACCAAGGATGAACAACGGGGCAAGCTTAAGCCAGGAACGCGTCTCACCATTTTCTTTGATGAGGTAAGCAAAACCCACCATGGCTGCCAAAGAAAAAGTGCCGTAACCGATGAAGTTCGCGGGCACGTGGATTTTCATCCACCAGCTTTTCAGTGCTGGCACCAAAGGCTCAATCTCATAGGCTTCCCGGGTAAACGAATACCACAATAAAAAGACCACCGAGGTACTGACCACCAGCATCACGAACCCACCCAATGCACGTGTGGCGTACCGACGCTCGTAATAAAGATAAAACAGTGCCGTCACCAAACAGAACAACACAAATACTTCGTACAAGTTACTGACCGGAATGCGGCCAAGTTCAGGGCCCATCAGGTGGCTTTCACGCCACCGAACCAGAAGGCCGACGGTGCCAATGTAGACGGCGCCCCACGTGAAGGCCGTGCCTAACCAAGCGGCGGTGTTACTAAACAAACCCACCCAGTAGCAAACGGTTGCCACCACAAATAAGGTGCACATCCAAAGAATGGCCGACTGAGAAGAAAACAAATACTTTAAAAAGAAAGAGGTTTCCGCTTTCGATAAATCAGCGTCATAGAGCCATAATGTAAAAAAAATCGTCAGTGCGCTGATGACCAGCATGGTTCGTAGCGGACGCCACAGCCACCCCAGCCAAACCACAGATGGGACCATCGACACGAGAATGACTTTCTCGTATGTGTCCATTGCGTCTTTGTAGACAACCAGCGCATAAATCGTGCCGATCGACAAAATAATGAAAAACAAAACATCGGTCCAATCGGGCCGTCCGCGCAACTGTCGACCGTCTCCTGACTCTGTCAGGTCTTCCCACCCAGGGCGGGAAGCTGTCATCGTGTCTGCCATGGCTATTCCTTCTTCATGTCAAGGCGACTAAGCGCCTGCTTGAAACGTTCAAACTCTCGGTTGAAATCCAATGTTCGCTTTTGCGAGGTCATGGCAGCCAACACGTGAGTGCTTTCGGCTTGATCGTTGCGTTTGAGCCAAACCCAAATGCGCCGATCACGCACATAAAACATGGCGAAAATACCAATGACCAGCAGCAAACTGCCAAAATACACCGGTAATACGCCTGGCGCTCGGCTGATCTGAAAAACGCTAGCCTGCACCAAATCAAATGACTTCATCGAAAACAAAATCGGCGCAGGATAAAATCGCAAGTCTGACAACGCCCCGACCGCTAGCTGCACCCACTGGACATTCTCTGGCTCATTAGGATCTAAGGCAGGCAACCCTGCTCGCTCACGAGCAATCCCACGCAATTCCGTTATGGTTGAACCCAACAACCGTATCACCACATCAGCGGCACGTGGTAGCTCCGCCTCGGGAACATTCAATTCTAAGAACTCTGATATGGCTTGTAGACCACCCGCTGAAAAAGTGTCTAGGGCCTTGTAGGCTGACTCCTGCAGTGCGACACGATTGGCACCCTCGGGTGTGCTGTTGATGGCAAACCGACGGGCCGCTTCAGTGCGCGCCACTGGGTCAGCTAGTGCTGCTCTTAATTGCATGAACTCGATCGCTGAGGCCGACTCGTCGGCAGGTATTCTTAGATACTGAAAATCCTGCTGACCTGGCAACGCCACACCAGCCAATATGATGCTCGAGCCATCCAATTGAACTGGAATCATGTAATTGTGAAAGCGTGTTGCCTGCCCGCTGTCATCAATCAATCGATATTCGACACTCGGCCCAAGATTGGTGAGGTTCTTGTCGCGCTTGCTTGCCGCGCTTCCAGTGACCGCGGCAACGTGGTCAGCGAAAACCCGCGGTTGTGGTTCGCCGTCGAGCAAGCTCTCAACATTAATGGGGCGCAAACTGGTGATTTCTAACCGAACTTCCTTGCCAGTATTACCAACCGGAAGGACGACACTTTCACCCACGCGCTTAACAAGTTCAAATGGGCCAGGTTGACGGCCCGTTAGCGGGTAAGCCAACAAATCAATTTTGCTGCCGCCATCATCAAAACTTGACTGATAAACCGTCACTCCCTTGTGGCGTAGGGGCTTGTTGACTTCAATGGTTTGGGAAAAGGCCTGTCCTGTGTCAGGATCAGTGATTTCGACCTCGCTGGCGAAACGACTGGGTGTTCCATTATCGTAATAATCAATAATAAATTTATTGAGCGTGATTTCAAATGGCAAAGGTTGCACTAGCGCTGCATCACCAACATTGACCACTGCGTTATCACGGGTGCTGCCCTCCGGAATCAACAAATTGGCCTTAAAGCTCGGGTTCGAGGCAGACAAACGCCCCTCTGGGGGCACGTCGACAATCAACATGTTTTCGACAATCGGGGTTTTGCCAAATAACCAAACTTGGGCTCTAACAGGTAATTCGCTGTCTAAAAGGCCACCGACGCAAATAATGACAATTGAGGCGTGCGCAAAAATGTAACCCAATCGATTACCGCTGCCTTTCTTTGCTGCAATTAACATGCCTTCGGGTTCTTCTCTAACCTTTGTGGCATATCCGTTGTGTTTGAACCAGGCAAGAACCGCTTGATTACTGGCCTCTAGATTGCGTGGCGAATCAAGTTCGACACGGTGATGAAAGGCTCGTAAGCTTGACCCACGAACATTTTCACGGAAAGATCGCATGTCGCGGATCATTTTCGGCGTGTTGCGCGTCAAACAAATGCTGGTGGAAACGACCAAAAAGGCCATAATCACGATGAACCAGATACTGTTGTAGATAGACCAGACCGAAAACTTGGAAAACACGTCAAACCAAAACGGTCCAAATTGATCGATGTAGGTATTGGCCGGCATGTTTTGTGGCAGCACCGTGCCGATGACGCTGGCAACGCAGATGATCACCAACAAACTGATGGCGAACCGCATTGAGCCCAATAAGTCAAACAACGACGATTTAGACAATTTGGGCGCCATCTGTTGGGCGCCCACCGCTGGTAACTGAGCCACTTAGCATTTCCTCAATTGAATAGAGGCTTAGAAAAGCCTCTATATCGACCATCAGAAAGGAAAATTGGTTCCTTTTGCTGGGAAATTAGCTTATAACCACCGACTTTACCTCAAACCGGCCGCATAGTCAGAAACAGCCTTAATATCCTCATCAGACATACGGTAAGCAATCTGATGCATCATCGGACTGTTGGCACGATGATTGGCTCGGAACAATTTGAGTTGTCCTTCAAGGTAAGAGGCATATTGCCCCGCCAATCTCGGATATAGTGCGGGAATACCCGCGCCGTTTGCTGCATGACAGGCTGCACACGCGGGTACATTTTGGGCAGCAATACCACCGCGCCAAATGAGTTCGCCGCGTGCGACCAGATCCTCATTACTGGCTGCCGCCGGTCTGGCTAATGGCTGTTCAGAAAGATACAAAGAGACATTGCGCATGTCGGCTTCCGTCAGCGGCATGGCCAGCGCGGTCATGCTTGAAGGGGCGCCATCCGGGCCGCGTCGTGCGGCTTTCTCTTCGCCCGCGCGTGGGCGAAACTCCACGAGCTGCTTATAAAGGTATTCGTGCGGCTGCGCTGCCAAGTTGGGGTTAACAGAAAGATCACTGTTGCCCGCCGCCCCATGACAAACAACACAGGAGATAACCCCGCGCGCGGGGTCACCTTCATAGTAAAGTTTCGCCCCAGCTTTCGAATCGGGCTTAATTGGCGCTAATTCACCGGCGGCATAAGCCGCAACTGGGAGCACAGCACCTAGAAGTACACTGCCTGACAACAACACTCGTAGAAATACTTGCTTCATTTGTGAACCTCGAGAGATTTGGCGCCTTTCCAAACGGCTTGATTATACAATAGCTGTCTAACTTCTTCGGTAGCCCTGCTTTGTCTATTCTTCATCGAGCCACCTTCGTCACTTCAGCTGCTCGACTCGATCAGCTACCACCACCACAAGGGCCCGAGGTCTGCTTCGTCGGTCGCAGTAACGCAGGTAAATCAACAGCCATTAATGTACTGACGAATCAGCGACGATTAGCCTTTTCTAGTAAGACACCTGGCCGTACAAGACTTATAAACCTATTTGGCTTACCAGACCCCCTAATGCCCGATGAATACTTGGGATATTTGGTTGATTTACCCGGGTATGGTTACGCTTCGGTGGCGCGCGATGCCAAAGAGCAATGGGCGGATATCTTAGGGGACTACTTGCGCCATCGATCATCCCTTGCTGGTATTGTGCTGTTGGTCGATATCCGCCGTGGTGTTACCGATATGGATCGGCGTTTGGCTGATTGGATTGCACCAAGTGGCAAAGGCGTTTTGGCCCTATTAACCAAGGCTGATAAATTGCCATATGGGCAGCGCATGAATGCGGTTTTTGCGGTAACCAAACAATTGGCAGATATCGGACAACTTCAAACCATTCCGTTTTCGGCCACCGCGCGATTGGGCCTTGAAGAGGCCACCAAACAAATTGAAAACTGGATTTCACCGAAGGTCGTACCATGACAACACCTCACCTCATCCTGACAGACTATCCAAATGCCAGACCACGTCGCCTGCGTCGAGATGATTTCACGCGTCGCTTGGTGCGTGAACACCAATTAACGGTTGATGACTTGATCTATCCCGTTTTTATTGTCGATGGCACTGATATCGAGACCCCGGTGCCATCGATGCCTGGTGTTAATCGCTATTCGATCGATAAGCTAATGACCGTGGCTCAGGAGTGCGTTAATTTGGGCATCCCTGTGATGGCCTTATTTCCAGTCATCGACCCAGCACTTAAGACGCCAGATGGCATTGAAGCCATCAACCCGCACGGTCTTGTGCCTCGCGCCGTTCAGGCACTTAAGTCGAGCTTTCCAACGCTTGGTGTTTTAACCGATGTTGCACTTGACCCGTATACCAGCCATGGTCAAGACGGCGTCATTGATGCAGACGGCTACGTGATCAATGACATCACCATCGATATTTTGGTCAAGCAAGCTTTGGCGCAGGCTACCGCTGGCGTTGACATTCTCGCTCCCAGTGACATGATGGATGGTCGGATCGGTGCCATCCGCCATGCCCTTGAGTTAAATGGCCATATTCACACTCGTATCATGGCCTATTCAGCCAAATTTGCCAGCGCCTTCTATGGACCGTTTCGAGATGCGGTTGGTTCGGCCAATCAGCTTGGCAAATCCAACAAAATGACGTACCAAATGGATCCAGGCAATATTGATGAGGCCCTTAGGGAGGTGGGCGCCGACCTTAAGGAAGGTGCCGATATGGTGATGGTGAAACCAGGTATGCCGTATTTGGATGTTGTCAGGCGAGTCAAAGACGCCTTTCGCGTGCCAACGTTTGCCTATCAAGTCAGTGGCGAGTACGCCATGCTTAAAGCCGCAGCGGCCAATGGCTGGCTGGAGCACGACAAAGTCATGATGGAAACCTTATTGGGATTTAAGCGTGCTGGCGCAGACGGTATCTTGACCTATTTTGCGATTGCCGCTGCACGCCTTTTACAACAACGCTAATCATTATCCAAAACAACGCGCTTGTTTGCCGCAAGCGCGTATCCAAACCCCATCCCAAGTAATGGCAGCACCACCGCGGCGATAACAAGCACCCATTCGATGCCGAGCGTGTCAACAACAAAGGCCCCCCCGGCCACACCAACGGCCTGCCCACCAAACAAACAAGAGGCAAAAAGTGACACCGCGGTGCCTCTAAGCGCCGGTGTCATTTGAGTGGCGTTGGTTTGCAAAACGGCGTGCAACAAATAATACGCAAAGCCGAAGACCATGCTCGCGACCATCGCCCAGTACCAGTGGTCAGTCCCAAGGTACATGACGCAACTCAAAGCCAGTGCCCAACCACCCGCAACAACCAGCTTAATCTCACCGAAACCTTTCACCAGCCATCTTGCACTGGCGACATAAAAAAGAGCCCCAAGTCCAAATAGCCCTGTTACCAAACCCGCAGCTGTCGAGGACAGGTCGTGATGGGCCTGTAAAAAAGCCGGTACAAATGACAAACCACCAAAGACCATGGCCCCTTCGATGAACACCACAAACAACACCACTCGAGCCCAAGGCGTGCTCAATACCAATTTAATCGGTGTCAAAAGTTGCAGTCGGCCCACCGGCGCATCATCACGTTCAGGCACCTGTCGCATTTGAAACAATAACCAACCACCGACCAATGCGTACAGAATGGTCAGAAAAACGAAGGCGCCACGCCAGCCAACCGTGTCTGTGAACAGCCCTCCAACCACCAAGCCTGCAGACACGCCCAAAATGGTGCCAATCATGAAATTTGCCAGCGTCGCTTGGCGATCCTTATAGTCCACATGATCACCGATCCAAGCCATCGACAGCGGCACGATTGCAGCCGCCGTTGCACCAGACATAAATCGACCTAACAACACCATTTCAAAACTAGGCGCAAACACAATAAACAAGTTGCCGACTGCACACAGTAAAGTGGCAACAGCTAAGGTGCGGAACTTTCCAAATCGATCGCCCACTGGCCCATAGAAGAACAGCATGAGCCCATAAGCCAATGCAAACCAAGTCACGACATCAGCAGCGCGACCCGTGGTGACATTAAATTCTTCGCTTAATTGCGGCAAGGCCGGATCCAACACCCTGAAAGCACTGGTACTCGCAAAAGCGGCCAGCGCTAATAGAAAAATAACTTTTCTTGGAACTGGCTTGCTCACTTGGTTGCGATCACTTGATCAAGAATTTCCGCAAATTTGGTCGCGTTCTGAAATCCCACGACGCGTATTTGTTTCAGTTCGTGGCCACCCGGCTCAAAGAAAATGATCCCTGGCGGTCCAAACAAGCGAAAGCGCTTAAGCAAGGCGCGGTCATCACTGTTGTTAACCGTGACATCGGCCTTTAACAAAAGCATCTGTCGCATCTTATCTGCCACGATCGGATCAGAAAACGTAAAGCGTTCCATCTCTTTGCACGACACACACCAATCCGCATAGAAGTCGAGCATCACCGGTTGGGTCGATGCGGCCAAGCGTTGTTCAAGTGCCTGCACGGTTTTGACGTATTCAAAAACGGGCCGCTGAGTTGACTCATCTTGCCCAACAATGATCGATTTTGACGCCGTTAAGTGACTTAACGGCTCAAACAAGGATCGACCGCCGCTTGCCAAGCCAACGATCCACACGATTGTTAACAACGCAAGAATCAATCCCAGGGTCTTTCGAATAGCAGAACCAAGCGACAAATGTGCCGGTAGCCGGTCAAATGCCCCTAACAACACGGCCGATAAGCCCGCCAACGCAGCCCATCCTGCTATTTCGATCCAATCAGGTAGGATCGGATTGAGCATCCACCATGCTGTGGCAAACAACAACATGCCAAAGAATGCTTTGACACCATTCATCCACGCACCAGCCTTGGGTAGCAGCGTGCCCGCAGAAGCGCCCATCACCAACAATGGCAGGCCCATACCCCAAGCCATTGCAAACAAAACACTCCCTCCGAGCACAATATCTCCGGACTGAGAAATGTAGAGTAATGCCCCGGCTAGGGGTGCCGCCACACAAGGGCCGACAATCAAAGCCGAAATGGCGCCCATTAGAAAAGCAGCCCAAACGCGACCGCCTTTTAAAGAAGACGCTGCCTGTGTCAATTTCGTTTGTACTGATCCTGGCATTTCCAATCGGATCACATCAAACATGGCCAGACCAAACAAAAGCAGAAACACTGCAAAAACCGACAGTACCCAGGGTGTTTGTAGCCAAGCCGCCAGTCCCACACCGCTTAAACCAGCAAGTACGCCGAGCAAGGTGTATATCAGCGACATGCCAAACACGTAGGCGGCAGCCAAAGCCAGGCCGCGCCCGCGCGTAACTGGCGCGCCTTGGCCAACAATTAATACGGAGAGAATCGGTATCATTGGCAAGACACAGGGCGTTAAGGCCAGTAAAGCACCCAGCACAAAAAAGAGTGCGACGGCTTGCCAAGTGGCAGCCCCGCCCAGTGCCCCGACAAATCCTTGGTCATCACTTGAGCCAAGCAACGCTTGCCAACGTATACCACTTTCACTGGATGCACTTGTTGGCGCGGTAGCCACCATACTGGCCAACGTTTGCGGCAGTGGCCTTTCATCATCAACAATGGCTTGTTGATGGACCAATTGGTAACCATCGGTGGCCTTCGCCAACACAATTGCAGATGCCATTGGGGGATAACAAATTCCCGCATCAGCACAACCCTGGCTGATGATTTTGATTGTCAATAGGGCGGCGGGATCCGGACTTGGCCACTGAGTGGGCAAGGGCAGTGCAAATTCAACACGACCAAAAAACAATGCCATGTTTTTTTCAAAGGTGGGGTCGAATTTGACTTCCCCCGGAGGCAATGAAATTTCAGCGATATCTAGCGCGATATCAGGCGATTCCAGTTCGAATCGCTCTCGATACATGTAGTACCCACGCGCAATATCAAACGTAATTAGTAGCACTTCCGGTGAGACTTGCCGCACTGTCATGGCAAAAGCTTTTTCAGGTGCCAGGAAATCTTGTGCAGCCACTGTTGGGGCAGCAAAGCCTGCGCCACAAATAGCCAAAAAGAGCAACCCACGAAACCAAGAAAAAAGCTGTTGCGGCAATCGCATGACGTTTAAAACACCTTTAACGAGACAAGCCACCAAATTGAGGCTGAGTTTGTTCGCTAACCCAACTCAAATACGGAAAATAACCACCAACCAGAGGCACGACCGTGGCCTGGGGAATTTCATAAGGGTGTAACTCAACCAATCGATCAATTGTTTGCCGGGCAACAACCCGGCTTGTTTTGATGACTATGCCAATTTCCTCATCACCCTTAACTTCACCTTGCCACTCATAGACTGATAGCATTGGTGGTGTCAGCTGCACACAAGCCGCCAAGTGCTCTTCGACAAGAATATGTGCAATCCGCTTGGCCAACAAAATGTCGGGTGCAGTACTCAATATCATCACGCACATGGGATCAGGCGCAACAATGTCTTTGGATCGCTGACTTTCTGAGCTTGAAGTATTGGTTGATTTCACATCAAAATCCATTCAAACAGTTTTCGCAACAAGAAAAACAAACGCGGCAACAGTCAATTGCCTTTGAGCATGTGACACATCAAATTGTATGACGATGGATCGGGACATTACGTTAGATGTCAAAACAAAAACGGGCCTTTGGCCCGTTTTTGAATTCAAACAAACAAAAAGAGAAATTACTCTTTGTCATCACCAGAGGTATCAGCCATGGTTTCGACTACTGGGCGGTCCACGAGTTCCATGAATGCCATCGGTGCATTGTCGCCTTGACGGTGACCCATTTTCAAAACTCGGGTGTAACCACCGTTACGCTCAGCATAACGAGGGCCGATTTCAGCAAATAACTTGACCACTGCATCGCGATCACGAAGACGCGCAAAAGCCAAACGCTTGTTTGCCAGCGATGGCTCTTTTCCAAGAGTAATCAAGGGCTCGATGACTTTACGAAGCGACTTGGCCTTTGGCAAAGTCGTTTTGATGGCCTCATGCATAATCAACGATACAGACATGTTGCGAAACATGGCCAGGCGATGACTGCTGGTTCGGTTGAGTTTACGTAATCCGTGTCCGTGACGCATGGTATTTCCTTTTGAATCTTAATTGATCGCCTCTTCTATCAGCCAAGCTGCGGGGCGATTCAGGTTTATTGGGGTATGGTTTATTAAGGTCTTTCTAAGCCAACAGGTGGCCAGTTTTCGAGCTTCATGCCAAGTGTCAAGCCGCGCGCCGCTAACACCTCTTTGATTTCATTTAACGACTTACGACCCAAGTTAGGGGTCTTCAACAACTCATTTTCTGTGCGTTGAATCAAGTCACCAATGTAATAAATGTTTTCAGCTTTTAAGCAGTTTGCCGAGCGAACCGTCAACTCTAAATCGTCAACTGGACGCAACAACACTGGGTCGATCTGAGGCGCACCGCGTGTTGGCGCTTCAAATGCATCGCCAGCACCTTCAAGCGCTGCAAAAACCGAGATTTGATCCATCAAAATACGAGCAGACTGACGAACCGCTTCTTCAGGTGAAATCACACCATCGGTTTCAACATCAAGCACAAGTTTATCTAGATCTGTACGCTGCTCAACCCGAGCATTTTCAACGGTATAGCTCACTCGACGCACAGGACTGAACGAGGCGTCCATAACGATACGGCCGATAGACTGACTGCGGTCATCGTGGAAAGCACGAACGTTACCCGGCACATACCCACGACCGCGCTCAACTTTAATTTGCATTTCGATGCGACCTGACTCCGTCAAGTGCGCAATAACGTGATGAGGATTCACGATCTCAACATCATGTGGCAACTCGATGTCTGACGCATAGACAGGGCCCACGCCTTGCTTACGCAATACAAGTGATACCTCATCGCGGGTATTCAGTTTGAATACGATACCTTTGAGGTTAAGTAAGACGTCAACCACATCCTCGCGAACGCCCGGAACCGTTGAGTACTCGTGCACAACACCAGTAATTTGCACCTCTGTTGGCGCAAAGCCTGTCATTGATGACAACAAGATGCGGCGCAGTGCATTACCCAGTGTGTGTCCAAAACCGCGTTCAAACGGCTCCATGATCACTTTTGCATGGTTAGGACCCACTGCTTCTACCTCGATGGAGCGAGGTTTCAAAAAACCTTGTACAGACATTTGACGAATCCTTATTCAATACCCTCGGCTCGTTACACCGATAAGGCTGATGGAAACTGGCGCCAAGGCGCCGTTACAGTAATTAGCGTGAATACAGTTCAACGACCATTGATTCATTAATGTCACGAGCAACATCAGCACGGTCTGGAACCTGCTTGAACACACCTGATAAAGCGGTTGTGTCAACTTGTACCCATTGTGGCAGGCCCATACCAGTGGCCAAGTCAATTGATTCTTTGATACGAAGTTGTTTCTTTGCTTTTTCTCGAATGGTCACAACATCACCAGCTTTAACCATCATCGAAGGCACGTCAGCCGTGCGTCCGTTCATTTCAATAGCACGGTGTGCCACCAGTTGACGGGCTTCAGCGCGGGTTGAACCAAAACCCATGCGATACACAACGTTATCAAGGCGCGACTCAAGTAATTGAATCAGTGTTTCACCCGTATTGCCTTGGCGACGTTCGGCCTCAACGAAATATTTGCGGAACTGTTTTTCCAGAACGCCATACATTCGCTTGAGTTTTTGCTTCTCGCGCAATTGCAGACCGTAGTCCGACGTGCGAGCGCCTGAAGTGCGACCATGCTGTCCAGGCTTTGAATCAAACTTGCATTTGGATTCAAGTGGACGACGAGCGCTTTTCAAAAATAAATCGGTACCTTCGCGACGCGAAAGCTTACATTTGGGTCCGGTATAACGTGCCATTTATATTTCCCTTAGATCCGACGACGCTTGGGCGGACGGCAGCCGTTGTGAGGAACGGGTGTGATATCCGCAATGCTGGAAATCTTAATACCAAGTGCGTTCAAAGCGCGAACTGAAGATTCACGACCAGGACCGGGGCCCTTGATGCGAACTTCAAGCGTTTTGATACCACACTCAATAGCCACACGACCCGCTGACTCAGCAGCAACTTGCGCAGCAAAGGGTGTCGATTTACGCGAACCCTTGAAACCAGCGCCGCCAGAGGTCGCCCAAGACAACGCATTGCCTTGGCGATCGGTGATCGTGATGATCGTGTTGTTAAACGAGGCGTGAACGTGAGCAATCCCGTCCGCGACATTTTTTTTGATTTTCTTGCGCACACGGGATGCGCCAGTACTGGCTTTTGCCATTTTCTATATCCCCTTATTTCTTAAGGCTAGCCGCAGCACGACGAGGACCTTTACGAGTCCGTGCATTCGTACGGGTTCGTTGGCCACGAACAGGAAGACCACGTTTGTGTCGCAGACCACGGTAAGTACCCAAATCAATCAAACGCTTGATTGACAATTGCACCTCACGGCGAAGGTCACCCTCGACAGCAAACACACCGACGTGTTCACGTATTTTTTCAAGCTCGGTGTCGTCAAGGTCTTTGACTTTTTTTGAAAGTGGCACACCAGCCGCTTCGCAAATCTTGCGAGCACGGGTGCGCCCAATCCCAAATATAGCCGTGAGACCAATCTCAGCGTGCTGATGGGGTGGAATGTTGATGCCAGCAATACGGGCCATGGCTTTTCCTCAGATAAATACGTTCACGACCAAGATTAACCTTGGCGCTGCTTGTGACGGGGATCGGTGCAAATCACACGTACCACGCCGTGGCGTTTAATAACTTTGCAATTTCTGCAAATCCTTTTAACCGATGCCATTACTTTCATGGTTGACTCCTAGTTATATACGCTGCTCGTTCACTTGGAACGAAAAACGATTCTGGCTCGTGAAAGATCGTAGGGTGTTAGTTCCACTGTGACCTTATCGCCCGGCAGAATCCGGATGTAGTGCATACGCATCTTGCCGGAGATATGACCCAAAACCACATGGCCGTTCTCTAGCTTGACACGGAATGTCGCGTTTGGAAGGTTTTCAACGACCTCCCCCTGCATTTGTATAACATCGTCCTTTGACATCTATCGCTTATCTCGTTGGTACATTCCCGCCCTTGAAGTTTGCCTTCTTGAGCAGAGAATCGTACTGGTGGGACATCATGTAGGCCTGAACCTGCGCCATGAAATCCATGGTCACAATCACAATGATTAAGAGGGACGTACCACCAAAATAAAATGGTACGTTCCAGCGCATTACTAAAAACTCAGGCAATAAGCAGACCAGTGTGATGTAAAGTGCACCAGCCAACGTCAGACGAGTCAATATCCGATCGACAAATCGAGCGGTCTGATCACCAGGTCGAATCCCAGGAATGAACGCCCCACTGCGCTTCAAATTATCAGCTGTTTCGCGGCTGTTAAAAACCAAGGCCGTGTAAAAGAAACAGAAGAAAATGATCGCAGTCGCATATAAAGTAATATAGAGCGGCTGGCGGGGTGCTAGTGCAGCAGCGATATCACCCAACCAACTTAAATTCTCACCACTGGCAAACCAGCTGCTGACTGTGGCCGGAAAAAGAATAATTGACGATGCAAAAATCGGTGGTATGACGCCAGCCATGTTTAATTTGAGCGGTAAGTGAGACGTTTGCCCACCATACATCTTATTACCAACCTGGCGCTTGGCGTAGTTAACCGTGATTTTGCGTTGACCGCGCTCCACCAATACCACAAAGGCTGTGACCAAAACAACAACAGCCAAAATAAACAATGCAGACAATGTTGACATCGCATTGGTTCGAACCAAATCAAATAATCCAGCCATGGCAGCAGGAAGACCTGCCACGATACCGGCAAAGATGATGATAGAAATGCCGTTACCAATACCGCGCTCTGTGATTTGTTCGCCAAGCCACATCAAAAACATGGTGCCAGTCACTAATGTAACAACCGAAGTCAAACTAAATAACGGACCTGGCTCAATGACCAAACCCGGCTGGGCCTCCAAAGCAACCGAAATACCAACCGACTGGACCAGCGCCAAAACAAGCGTGCCATAACGCGTGTATTGCGTAATTTTGCGACGGCCCGCCTCGCCTTCTTTCTTAATGGCTTCAAGCGTTGGCGATACAACGGTCATCAACTGCATGATGATCGAGGCAGAAATATAAGGCATGATGCCTAAAGCAAAGATCGAAAAGCGAGACAGGGCGCCGCCGGAGAACATATTGAATAAACCCAATATGCCACCTTCGTTTTGCTGAAACAAATCAGCGAGGACTTCAGGATTAATTCCAGGGACTGGGATGTGTGTACCCAAACGGTAAACAACCAACGCCAGCACAAGGAAGCCGAGACGGCGACCTAAGTCACCGTAGCGGGGTCCTGACTTACCTAATGCCTGTGTAACCAATCGAAGCTCCGTCCTTAAGCAATTGTGCCGCCGGCAGCTTCAATAGCAGCCTTGGCCCCAACCGTAACACCCATGCCTTGTAAAGACACTTTGCGGCTGAGTTCGCCCGATTTAAAAACTTTGACAAACTTAACGGCCTGGCCAATAACACCAGCCTGCTTCAATACTTGCACGTCAATGAGATCAACGGGCAGCTTTTGCAAGTCCGATAATCTGACTTGAGCGTGTAAATGCTGATCACGCGATGTAAAGCCACGCTTTGGCAAGCGGCGATGCATCGGCATTTGACCACCCTCAAAACCGACCTTATGAAAACCGCCTGAACGGGATTTTTGGCCTTTGTGACCGCGACCCGCTGTCTTACCCAAACCAGAACCAATACCGCGACCAACACGACGCTTGGCGTGTGTTGAGCCTTCGGCTGGCTGAATCGTATTTAGTTGCATGTCCGACATGGTGTTTCCTTTCAGACTTCCGAGACAGTGACCAAATAATCCACTTTGCGGATCATCCCTCTGACTTCGGGCGTATCAATGAGTACTCGTGAGCTGTTCAAACCGCGCAAACCAAGTCCACGAACCGTTGCACGGTGCGACTCTCTGGTGCCGATGACTGAACGCACAAGCGTTACTTTCAATTGCTTTTCTGCCATGACTTACCCCAAAATCTCTTCAACAGTTTTGCCGCGCTTGGCCGCAATTTCAGATGGCGTGACTGCCGCACGCAAACCGTTTAATGTGGCGCGCACCAAGTTATAAGGGTTGCTTGAACCCAAGCTCTTTGCCACAACGTTACGCACGCCCATTACTTCAAAGATGGCGCGCATTGGGCCGCCAGCAATAACGCCAGTACCTTCTGCAGCTGGCGCTATCCAAACTTTCGATGCGCCATGACGACCAACAACTTGATGGAAAACCGTTCCATTTTTGAGTGGCACTTTGAATAATTCGCGACGCGCTTGTTCCATTGCTTTTTGGACGGCGACTGGCACTTCACGCGCCTTGCCTTTGCCCATACCAACGCGACCATCGCCGTCACCGACAACTGTCAACGCCGCAAAGCTCATGGTACGACCACCCTTGACAACTTTGCTGACACGGTTAACCGCAATCATTTTCTCGCGAAAACCGTCGTCGCGCTCTTCCGCGGCACTCTTGCCTTGTACTTTAGCCATTTGACCTATCCTCGCTTAAAACTTAAGACCGGCTTCACGAGCCGCCTCGGCCAACGCCTTAACGCGACCGTGATACCGAAAGCCTGAGCGGTCAAACGCAACCAACTCAATACCCGCTGCCTTTGCTTTTTCTGCCACACGCTTACCAACCAAACTCGCTGCAGCGGCATTACCGCCTTGACCCGTTTGACCTGCCAACTGTTGACGTACTTCCGCTTCAACCGTAGAGGCTGAAACCAACACGGTGTTACCCTCAGGCGAAATGATCGCCGCGTAAATGTGTTGATTAGAACGAAACACTGTGAGTCTGTTCACGCGCAACTCTGCAATCTTGCGTCGAGTTGGTATGGCGCGACGCATACGACTAATTTTCTTATCCATGATCTATCCTCGTCGGCGCGGTTATTTCTTCTTGGTTTCCTTGATCACAACCCGCTCGTCAGCGTAACGCACGCCCTTGCCTTTATAAGGCTCAGGAGGGCGGTACGCACGAATCTCAGCTGCGACCTGGCCAACCACTTGTTTATCAAAACCTTTCAAAACCACTTCGGTTTGTGTCGGGCACTCTGCCTTGACGCCGTCTGGCAGCGGATGGGAAATGTCGTGTGAAAAGCCCAACTGCAGCTTAACTTGTGTTCCCTGGACTTGGGCGCGATAACCAACACCGATCAAATTCAACCGACGCTCAAAGCCTTGACTGACGCCAGTAACCATGTTCGCAACCAGTGCGCGAAGTGTTCCTGACATGGCTTTGGCTTGACGAGAATCATTGGCAACAATAAACGACAATTTTCCAGCGTCTTGGTTGACAATCACATCACCATTTAGCGCTTGTGTTAGTGATCCCAAGGGACCTTTAACCGTAATCGCTTCCGGATGGATCGTTGCCTCAACACCTTTCGGCAATTCAACAGGATATTTTGCAATGCGTGACATGTGCTTCTCCTTAGGCCACGTAGCAGAGAACTTCACCGCCGACGCCGGTTGCCCGAGCCTTACGGTCAGTCATCACACCATGTGACGTCGAAACAATGGCCACTCCCAACCCATTCATCACTTGCGGGATGCTGGTGCGGTTTTTGTAAATACGCAAACCGGGGCGTGAAACTCGCTCTATGCGTTCAATCACTGGACGGCCAGCATAATACTTAAGCGCAATTTCAAGCTCAGGTTTGGTCTGCGTGCCCTTGATTTGGTAACCATCAATGTAGCCTTCGTCTTTGAGAACGTTGGCGATGGCTACCTTAACCTTAGAGCAAGGCATGGTAACTGTGGGTTTGTCCACCTGCTGCGCATTGCGAATGCGGGTCAGCATATCGGCGATCGGGTCGCTCATGCTCATGTTTTATTCTCCTACCAGCTGGCCTTGGTCATGCCGGGAATTTCACCCTTCATGGCCAAATCGCGCAGTTTGTTGCGAGCCAAACCGAACTTACGGAAAACTCCGCGGGGCCGGCCAGTGATCGCGCAGCGGCTACGCTGGCGAGTGGGGTTTGAATTGCGAGGCAATTGTTGCAACTTAAGGCGTGCCTCGTAACGTTCTTCGTCCGACTTGGACATATCGCCGATGACTGCTTTGAGCGCCGCACGCTTGGGAGCGTACTTCTCAGCTAGCTTGGCGCGCTTGATGTCACGATTAATTAATGAAAGTTTTGCCACGTCATCGCCCTCTTAGTTGCGAAACGGGAAGCTAAAGGCAGTCAATAACGCCCTGGCTTCTTCGTCCGTTTTTGCCGTCGTGGTGATACTGATATTCATGCCACGAATGGTATCGATTTTGTCGTATTCGACTTCAGGAAATATGATCTGTTCTTTAACGCCAACGTTGTAATTGCCGCGGCCGTCAAAAGCTTTGCCTGAAATGCCGCGAAAATCCCGAACTCGCGGCAAAGCCACGTTGATAAAACGATCCAGGAATTCATACATCCGTCGACCACGCAGTGTCACCATGCAACCGATGGGATAGTCCTCGCGGATCTTAAATCCAGCAATCGACTTCTTGGTTTTTGTAACCACTGGCTTCTGTCCGGCAATCTTTGTCATGTCTGAAACGGCATGCTCGATCACTTTTTTGTCAGACACCGCTTCAGAAACACCCATGTTTAGGGTTATTTTGGTGAGACGCGGCACCTCCATGACACTTTTGTACTTAAACTGCTCAATCAGCGCTGGGGCAATTTTGTTGAGATACAGCTCTTGTATACGTTCCATTTTTGAGCTCCTTACGCCTTCGCACCAACTGGCTCACCGCTAGAGCGGAAAACGCGAATTTTGCGGCCTTCCACTTCTTGAATGCCGACACGGTCAGCTTTGCCAGTTGCGGGGTTGAAGATCGCCACATTAGAAATGTGAACGGGCATTGTTTTATCAGTAATGCCGCCAGTTGTGCCTTGCATTGGATTAGGGCGCGTGTGTTTTTTCACAACATTAATGCCTTCAACCAACACATGATCAACGTCGACACGGGAGATCACTGTGCCTCGGCGCTTTTTGTCACGACCCGTCAACATGATCACTTCGTCGCCTTTGCGTATTTTTTCCATTTTGTGGCCCCTTACAACACTTCAGGCGCAAGCGACACAATCTTCATGAACCGCTCTGTCCGCAATTCACGTGTGACAGGCCCGAAGATACGTGTGCCGATTGGCTCTAATTTTGCATTCAACAGAACGGCGGCGTTGCCAGCAAATCGAATCAATGAACCGTCTTTGCGACGCACGCCTTTGGCTGTGCGAACGACGACTGCATTGTAGATTTCACCCTTTTTGACACGCCCACGAGGTGCTGCGTCTTTTACGCTTACCTTAATAATGTCGCCAATACCGGCGTAACGTCTCTTTGAGCCGCCCAACACTTTAATGCACATGACTGAGCGTGCACCAGTGTTATCGGCCACATTTAACGTGGTCTGCATTTGAATCATGATTTTTCCTGTTCCAACTTAATTCACCGCATGACACGTGTGAACCAGTTTTGGTCCCGTCAGGCTTTTCAGCCCTGGGTCGAAATCTGTTTAATTTGCCTTTTAGTCTTGTTCACCGTTTGAAGAAGCAAAACTCTAAGACGTGATACTGGTTAAAGCCCTTCACACCACCAAATTTGTGATGCAACTTTTCCTGTTATTTCAGGAAAGTCGTCCATTCTATGATGGTTTTTAATTTTGTGCAAGCCAATTCACGAATTGTTCTTTTTTAGACCATTTTTGATCCGCATTTTCTATCCAATACGCATGCTTGAATGCCTGACGACTAACTTTTTTGATCCGGTTCGCAGTCATGTTCGTTAGACTATGGTTAACTAAAAATGATTAGGACTCTTTCAGGATAACCATGTATCAGAAGCTAGCACTTTATATCAACGGCCAATTTATTGAGGCCGAGGGACGCACGACCCAGGAAGTGGTTAACCCCTCCAATAAGGAAGTCTTGGGTCATTTGCCTCATGCCACAAACGACGACCTAGAGCTTGCGCTTGTATCGGCAGAACGCGCATTTGTGTCATGGAAAAAATCATCGCCAACTGAACGTTCTACCATTTTACGTAAAGTGGCTCAATTGACTCGCGATCGTGCTGCTCTAATAGCACGCAACATGACACTTGACCAAGGTAAGCCGCTGGCCGAATCCATGGGCGAGTTGATTTCATGCGCTGACCATGCCGATTGGCACGCAGAGGAGTGCCGTCGTATCTATGGTCGTGTGATTGCCCCACGCAACGAAAATGTTCGTCAATTCGTTTTGCGTGAACCTATTGGTGTTTGTGTGGCTTTCACGCCCTGGAATTTTCCCTACAACCAGGCCATCCGTAAAGTGGCTGCTGCCATTGGCGCGGGTTGCACACTGGTGCTCAAAGGACCTGAAGACTCTCCTAGCGCCGTGATGGCCATTGCGCAGATGTTTCATGATGCAGGGTTGCCGCCAGGGGTTCTTAATCTCGTTTGGGGTGATCCTCCAAAAATTTCAGACTACCTCATTAGATCGCCCATCAGTCGCAAGGTCTCTTTCACCGGCTCGGTTCCCGTTGGCAAACAACTTGCCAGCTTGGCTGGCGCACACATGAAACGTGTCTCGATGGAACTTGGTGGTCATTCACCCGTTATTGTGTTTGACGACGCTGATGTTGAGCGTGCTGCAAAAATGCTGGCAAAGTTTAAGATCCGCAATGCGGGCCAGGTTTGTGTATCGCCAACAAGGTTTTATGTCCAAAAGAAAGCTTATGACAAATTTTTATCCGTTTTCACAGACACTTTGTCAAACATAAAAGTAGGTGACGGGCTTGACGAGGGCGTTGAGATGGGTCCATTGGCACACGAACGCAGAATACCCGCCATGGAACGTTTTGTTGATGATGCAAGAAGTCGTGGCGGCAAGGTTCTTCTCGGTGGCGATGCCGTTGCTGGGAAGGGATTCTTTTTCCCACCAACTGTGATAACAGACCTACCTGACGATGCCATGCTAATGACGCAAGAACCCTTCGGACCTGTGGCGCCTATCGTTTCTTTTGACAATATTGATGAAGTCATTGCTCGCGCCAACAGTCTCCCATTCGGCTTGTCATCCTATGTGTTTACGAACTCTCTCCAAATAGCCACAAGAGTATCAAATGATCTCGAGGCTGGAATGGTGAACATTAACCACTTTGGAAGCGCCTTACCCGAAACACCCTTCGGCGGCATTAAAGACAGTGGCATTGGCAGTGAGGGTGGCAGCGAAACGTTCGATGGCTATCTTGTTACAAAGTTTGTAACGCAAATCTGAGTCAATTTAATCAAAAGCAAAAACGCGACCTTAGGTCGCGTTTTTGCTTAACAGCCATTGCCATGGAATAAGAGACGAACGCTTAAATAATGCGAGCGGCCTCAACCAAACGGATAGCAGACCAAGACTTGTCTCTTGAAATCGGACGAGTCTCGCCGATTTCAACAGTGTCGCCTTGTTTATACTGATTGGATTCGTCGTGTGCCTTGTACTTGGCAGAACGCATAACCACCTTACCCAAAAGGGGGTGTTTAACGCGACGCTCAACTATCACAACAATCGTCTTATCCATTTTATCGCTTACCACAACACCAACCAACTTACGTTGGCGTTTGGGGGTGGTTATTTGGGCTTCAGTCATCAATTAGGCTCCAGCTTTCTGGGTGAGAATAGTGCGAACCCGTGCAATAGAGCGTCGCATCTTATTAATCTCGCTATTGTTGGAAAGCTGTTGTGTTGCTTTTTGCATCCGCAACCCAAACTGCGCCTTCAACAGACTATCAAGCTCAGTTCTAAGCTCGGCCACATCTTTTTTGTGGAGTTCACTTGCTTTCATGTCGATTCCTTTAGATACCGTCTCAAGCGCCCAACTGGCGCGAAACGAAGGTCGTGGAAATCGGCAGCTTAGCGGCAGCTAGGCGGAACGCCTCTCTTGCTATTTCCTCGCTGACGCCTTCCATTTCATACAGCACTTTACCAGGCTGAATCTCGGCAACCCAGTACTCTGGATTACCTTTACCGTTACCCATACGCACTTCTGCGGGCTTTTGTGAGATTGGCTTGTCTGGAAAAATACGAATCCAAATCCGACCGCCACGTTTGATGTGCCGGTTAATGGCACGTCGAGCCGACTCAATCTGACGAGCAGTCAAACGTCCGCGCCCCGTTGCTTTTAGACCAAATTCTCCGAACGAAACACTGGCACCCCGTGTGGCTAGACCAGTATTTCGACCTTTCTGCTCTTTACGATATTTTCTGCGTGATGGTTGCAGCATCTTTATTCTCCTACAGGCGCTGGCGCAGCCGATGCCTCAGATGCTGGCGAAGCACCATCAGCACCTGGCGCTTTTCGCGGACCACGAGTTCGACTGGCAGGACGAGCACCCGGTTTACTATCAGGGCGGTCACCACGTGGGGCACGACGTGGGCGACGCTCTTCCTCGCGAGGAACAACCGTTTCCACTGGCATGTCACCATTTGGCAGCATGTCACCTTTGTAAACCCAAACCTTGATGCCAATAACACCATAAGTCGTGTTTGCTTCAGCCGTTCCATAGTCAATAATGGCACGCAAGGTGTGCAGGGGCACTCGGCCTTCGCGGTACCACTCCGTGCGAGCAATTTCAATGCCGTTCAATCGGCCAGCGCTCATGATCTTAATGCCTTGAGCGCCAAGACGCATGGCATTTTGCATCGAACGCTTCATCGCCCGACGGAACATGATTCGCTTTTCAAGCTGCTGTGCAATTGAGTCGGCAATCAGTTGAGCGTCAGTCTCAGGTTTACGAATTTCTTCGATATTGACATGAACTGGCACACCCATCAGCCGTTGCAAATCAGACTTCAGACTTTCGATGTCCTCACCACGCTTACCAATCACCACACCAGGGCGTGCTGAGTAAACAGTAATGCGCGCATTTTTCGCGGGACGCTCAATAACAACACGCCCAACTGATGCACTCTTTAACTTGCGCTTTAAATATTCGCGCACCCGGATGTCCGAAGCCAACAAGCCACCGAAATCTTTGTCGGCGGCATACCAGCGTGAGGCCCAATTACGGGTAACTGCGAGACGGAACCCAATCGGGTTAATTTTCTGACCCATCGTGACTCCTTAAGCGCCGACCTTGACAGTGATATGGCAAGTCTGTTTTTCGATTTGATTCCCGCGGCCTTTGGCGCGAGCAGAAAACCGTTTCATCGACTGTGCTTTATCAACATATATCGTGGTGATCTTCAACTCATCAATGTCAGCACCATCATTGTGCTCAGCATTGGCAATTGCAGATTCCACGGCCTTTTTAAGAATGCCAGCGGCTTTCTTGTTTGTGAAGGCGAGAATATTCAGCGCTTGCGCAACTGGTTTGCCACGGATCAAATCCGCTACCAGTCGTGTCTTTTGCGCAGAAATATGCACCCCACGAATAATCGCTTGAGTTTCCATGATTATCTCTTCGCCTTCTTATCAGCGACGTGCCCCTTAAACGTACGGGTCAACGAAAACTCACCGAGCTTATGTCCCACCATGTTCTCGTTAATATAAACGGGGACATGCTGACGACCGTTGTGCACGGCAATAGTCAACCCGATAAACTCGGGCAATATTGTTGAACGGCGCGACCAGGTCTTGATCGGCTTCTTCCCTTTCTCGGCAATTGACTCATCAACTTTTTTCAGTAAATGAGAATCGACAAATGGGCCTTTTTTGATCGAACGTGACATGATTCGGCCTCTTACTTACGCTTGCGACGCTGGACGATCATATTGTTCGTCCGCTTGTTACGACGGGTCTTATAACCCTTCGATGGTGTACCCCATGGGCTGACTGGCTCTCGTGCTTCACCCGTACGACCTTCACCGCCACCGTGGGGGTGATCGACCGGGTTCATGGCAACACCACGAACCGTTGGACGAATACCGCGCCAGCGCATTGCACCGGCTTTACCAATCTGGCGAAGGCTATGTTCTTCGTTACCAACCTCACCAATTGTTGCGCGACACTCAATGTGAACGCGACGAACCTCGCCAGAACGCAGTCTCACCTGGGCGTAAGTGCCTTCCCGAGCAAGCAAAACGGCTGAACCGCCAGCTGATCGAACCATCTGCGCCCCTTTGCCAGGGATCATTTCAACGCAGTGAATCGTTGTACCGACAGGTATGTTGCGAATCGGTAAGCAATTACCTGCTTTGATTGGCGCTTCAATACCCGAAACCAGCGTTGTCCCGACCTCAAGACCACGTGGTGCAATAATGTAACGGCGCTCACCATCAGCGTAGCAAAGCAAAGCAATGTGAGCTGTACGGTTTGGGTCATACTCAAGACGCTCGACTTTGGCTGGAATGCCGTCTTTGTTACGACGGAAGTCCACCAGTCGGTAGTGCTGCTTATGTCCACCACCACGGTGACGTACGGTAATGTGTCCGTTGTTATTACGGCCAGAACCACGAATTTGCTTTTCGGTAAGGGCAGCAACTGGTGCGCCTTTGTGCAAATTCGGTGTAACGACCTTCAACATTCCCCGGCGACCGGGTGACGTGGGTTTAACTTTTAACAAAGGCATTTAATTGACCTCCGCAAAGTTGAGTTCTTGTCCTGGCTTTAACACAACGTACGCTTTGCGTTCGTTACGGCGGCGACCAACAAAGCGACCAAAGCGTTTTTCCTTGCCCTTGCGATTAAGCACTTGCACAGATTGCACTTCAACTTTGAACAACATCTCAACTGCTGCCTTGATTTCAGGCTTCGTTGCATCCTGTACAACGCGAAACACAATCTGGTTGTTTTTTTCTGCAACCAAAGTGGCCTTTTCAGTCACGATGGGCGCAATCAAAACAAGCATCAAACGATCGTTATTCATCCGAGCATCTCCTCAAGTTGAGCAATGGCCGGCTTTGTAATCAACACGTTTTTGTAGTGAATCAAGGACAGCGGATCAGCGTAGCGCGTTTCAATCACGGCTACATTTGGCAAGTTACGTGTCGCCAAATATAAGTTTTCGTCCACTGCATCGGTGATGATTAGAACCGACTCAAGTCCAAGGCTACGCAATTTATCAGCCGCTAGCTTTGTTTTTGGCGCCTCAAGTGTGAATTCATCGACTATTGAGATACGGTTCTCGCGGGCCAACTGAGACAAAATCGAACGAATCCCCGCACGATACATCTTTTTGTTGACTTTCTGGCTGAAGTTTTCTTCGGGCGAGTTAGGAAATACCTTACCACCCCCACGCCACAATGGCGATGAAGTCATACCAGCGCGGGCACGACCGGTGCCTTTTTGCTTAAATGGCTTCTTTGTGGAGTGACGAACTTCAGAACGGTCTTTTTGCTGACGATTACCTGAGCGAGCGTTTGCCTGATAAGCAATGACCACTTGGTGAATCAACGCTTCGTTGTAGTCGCGAGCAAAAACCGTATCGGGCGCGCTGAATGTTTCTGCGCTTGTCCCGTTATCAGCAAGGAGCTTAATATCCATTCGTTAAGCTCCTTTCTTTGGTTGCGCTTTAACAGCAGGACGAACAATGATGTCTGCCCCAGCGTGGCCGGGCACAGCGCCCTTAACCAAAAGCAAGCCACGCTCTGCATCCACACGAATGACATCTAGGTTTTGGGTCGTACGTGTCACGTCACCCAAATGACCTGCCATCCGTTTGCCTGGAAAAATCCGGCCTGGGTCCTGTGCCTGACCAATTGAACCGGGTGCACGGTGAGACACTGAGTTACCATGCGACGCACGCTGTGAAGAGAAATGGTGACGCTTGATAGCACCAGCAAAACCCTTACCAATTGTGGTGCCAGTCACATCGACTTGCTGACCCGGTTCAAACACGCTTTCGACGGCAATAACGGAACCTGGTGTGAATTCGGCAGCGCGTGATGGGTCTAGACGAAATTCTTTGAGAATGCTGCCAGACTCGACGCCAGCTTTGGCGAAATGTCCAGCGAGTGGTTTTGTCACGCGTGAGGCGCGACGAGTCCCAAAAGTCACTTGAACGGCGGCGTAACCGTCATTTTCAGGCGACTTTACTTGGGTCACTCGGTTGTTTGACACGTCAAGCACTGTTACAGGGATGGACTCACCATCGTCTGTAAAAACGCGAGTCATGCCGACCTTGCGACCCACCAGGCCAAGCCGATATGCGGCTGGCGTAGGTGTCGGTTTCGACATCATATTCTCCCGGGATTTTCCCGATTCCCCGACTTCGATTGGCCAGGGCTTAATCAAAATCTAGTCATTTTGCCAGTAAAAAACCAACCAAATGCTAGACAACTTTTTCAACTCACCTTTCAGTGAGTCTGCGATCGTACCACGTAAAAGCCTTAATGCGCAAGGCAAAACAAAATATATGGTTTACTGAAGCGCAATTTCAACATCAACACCTGCGGGTAAATCGAGACGCATCAATGCATCGACTGTTTTATCAGTTGGATCAACAATATCCATCAAGCGCTGATGCGTGCGCATTTCCATCTGATCACGTGATGATTTGTTCACGTGCGGTGAACGAAGTAAGTCGTAGCGACGAATCCGTGTTGGCAATGGCACTGGGCCGCGCACAACCGCACCTGTACGTTTTGCCGTGTCAACAATTTCGGCTGCTGATTGGTCAATCAGTTTATAGTCGAAAGCCTTGAGGCGAATACGGATCTTTTGATTTTTCATTTTAAATTCCAAAGAACGATGGGTCGGCGATCAACGGAGTTAATCGCCACCTTATTACTTCAAGATCGAGGCGACGACGCCGGCGCCAACGGTACGGCCACCCTCGCGG
>CALBEY010000079.1 GCA_937888805.1 uncultured Burkholderiaceae bacterium | reverse complement strand
CAAAAGCCACCGCCAAAAGCGGTGGCTTTTGTGTTTTTGGCGTCGATCTAGTGCGGGCGCGCGTAATACGAAACCCTTTGGTATGCTTAGGTGCTGTGATGACTCTGGATGGTTCTATGCCCCATGACATCGACCTGATCGCCATTTTGGTGGCGGGTTTTGGGTTAGCGCTGGTATTTGGTTACCTCGCAACCTTATTCAAAGCACCCCCTTTGGTTGGTTACTTACTGGCGGGTATTTTGATTGGCCCTGCCACGCCTGGTTTTGTGGGCGATCCCGCCTTGGCTGCGCAGTTGGCTGAAATCGGCGTCATGTTATTGATGTTCGGTGTCGGTTTACACTTTTCCGTTAAGGACTTGATGGCGGTCAAGCGTGTGGCAATCCCTGGGGCTATCTTGCAAATTATCATTGCGACGGCTGTGGGCATGGCTGTGGCCTTGGTTTGGGGCAAACCATTGATCGGCGCCCTGGTGTATGGCGTGTGTTTATCGGTGGCCAGCACCGTGGTTTTGCTACGCACACTGGAGGCTCGCGGACTGCTGCTGTCGGATGATGGCAAGCTTGCGGTGGGCTGGTTGGTGGTGGAAGATTTGGTGATGGTGTTGGTATTGGTGCTGTTACCAGTGGCGGCCACTGTGTTGCCAGTGCTGGACACCGATGGTGATGCCACGATCGGCCCGCAGGTTTGGTTGTCTCTTGGTATCACGCTTCTGAAGGTGTTTGCTTTTATCGCATTGATGCTGGTGGTTGGTAAGCGTCTTTTACCGTGGGTGCTCCAACGGGTGGCGCAGACACAGTCTCGAGAGCTATTCAACCTCGCGGTGATTGCCGTGGCTCTTGGGGCGGCTTTCGTGGCGGCCGAAGTATTTGATGTGTCGTTTGCCTTGGGTGCTTTTTTTGCAGGCATGATGCTGCGAGAGTCGAGCCTCAGTCACCGGGCAGCAGAGGAGTCTTTGCCTTTGCGTGATGCCTTCGCCGTGTTGTTCTTTGTATCGGTCGGTATGTTGTTTGATCCGATGATCGTCGTCAAAGAACCTTTGGCATTGTTGATCACAGTGGCGATTGTGATGTTGGTTAAGACGATCGTGGCAGCGGCTTTTGTTTTGTTGATGCGCGGCTCTTTACAGTCTGCGCTCACGGTTTCAGTAAGCTTGGCTCAAATTGGCGAGTTCTCATTTATTTTGGCGGGTATGGGTTTGAGCATGACGTTAATCACACCCGAAGCGTATAGCGTGATTCTGGCAGCGGCCTTTGTGTCTATCGCCTTGAACACGGCTTTGTTTGGTTTAATACCCAAGCTTTCTGACCGACTGATATTGAAGTTTCCATCGCTGTCATGAAGCGGGTTTTGGTGGTTCGAAACGACAAGTTAGGTGACTTCATGCTGGCCTGGCCCGCGTTGTCGTTACTGAAACAAGCGGGCTGTGACGTCACCGTGTTGGTGCCTGAATACACCGCGCCTTTGGCCCGTTTATGTCCCTCGGTGGATCACGTGTTGATTGATGTCGGGGCGGCAGCCGACAAGGGTGCACAAGGGCAGATGTTGGCAGACATTCGTGCCCAACAGTTCGATGCCGCTTTGGCGCTGTTTTCGAATTGGCGTAACGCGAGCTTTTTGCAGCAAGCCAAGATCCCGTATCGGTTGGCACCGGCAACCAAGCTGGCACAAATTCGCTACACCCACCGATTGACGCAAAGACGCTCACGCTCAGAAAAGCCCGAGTGGGTTTACAACCTGGATTTGGCCGCGCGCTTGCTGAAGGATTTCGGCTTGCCCATCACATCAGTCAGCACGCCTTATTTTCCAATGTCAGCAGAGCGAGTGAGCCAAGCGCGGGCTCATTTGGCGCAAAACCTAACGTTACCCGCCACATCAAAGTGGATGATGGTACACGTGGGTTCTGGCGGTTCAGCCAATAACCTGTCTCTTGATCAATACGAGCAATTGGTCGTGGCGCTGTCTGAGCGGCTTGACGGCTGGCAGTTCGTGCTGACGGCGGGCCCGGCTGAAGAAGCGGTCGTGGGTGGTGTTTACACGCGTCTGCTGACTCGCCGAGTGCCGGTGGCGCTATGGGTCTCAACCGATGGGTTGGCGGCTTTCGCGCAAGGCTTGGCCACGGCAAGCGCCATGGTGGCAGGCAGCACAGGGCCATTGCACGTGGCGGGGGCGCTGGATGTCCCGACAGTGGGATTTTTCCCGCGGCTTCAGTCTTCAACCGCGCTACGTTGGCAGACTTTAAATACTCCAGCTCGCCATCTTGCGATTTCAGTGCCTGAGGACAGCGCGGACGCGGAGTCATTTGCGTCGTTGGACATGGCTTTGGTGGCTGATCAAGTTTCAAACTGGTTGACTGAGTTGGATTGCTCGCCAGCCACGACTTAACTAAGGTTTGGGTTGGTCTCTGACCCACAAATCGGCATATTTGGCGAACGTTGAATGCGAGGATAGCAACGCCAGCAAAAGCCCTTGCTTGCCATCCAAGAAACCGGTTTTGAGTATATACATTTTGAAGAAGCAACCCAGTGCATGCCAGGTGCCTTGGGTGAGACTAGAGGTTTTGCCTCGACTTTTTCGTTCGCTTGCCCATAAGTCTGCGTATTGCGCGGACTTCACCAAATAATGTTGCAAGTCTCGATAGGTGTAATGCAGCAGGTCGCCGTCAAGGGTTTTGAGGGCAAAGCCAGTCGGCACCATCACTTGTTCATGCACGGGTGCCTTGGTGTAGCTTGTTTTTTTGGTGGCATATAAGCGCACCACGCGGTCCGGATACCAACCGCTGTGACGAATGAAGCGTCCAAAGACCCATGACAGTCGGTTCACCTGGTATAAGCATTGCCGATCGTCAAGCGTGATTGCTTCACGTATGGCTACTTTCAGGGCAGGTGTCAGGCGCTCATCGGCATCAAGCCAAAGAACCCAGTCGCCAGTGACGTGTGATTGAGCCACTTGGCGCTGAGGTCCGAAGCCTTGCCAAAGGGTGTGCACGATAACTTTAGCGCCAAACTGTTCGGCAATCGCCACGGTGTCATCGGTACTGCCACTGTCAACCACCACAATCTGGTCGGCCAAACCGGCGCACGATGCTAGGCAATCGGTCAGGTTCGCGGCTTCGTTCTTAGCAATAAGGGCAATGGTTAATGTCGTCATTTTGATATTTTAAGTGTCTTGGTTTGATTAATTGTTGTTTACCCACTCGGTTGTCACTAATCGGTCATATGAATTGAGGTATATTTCGATGATTATCGAAATAATAATTGAGTCGAGGTGTGTATGCGAGTGGGCATTAATGGCATGGGACGTATTGGACGCTTGGCATTGCGTGCGGCTTTCGGGGCGGTTCATCGGCCTGATGATGACCCACGTCGTCAAAACCGGATAGATGTCGTGCATGTCAACGAAATAAAAGGTGGTGCACAAGCGATTGCCCACCTGTTGAGCTTTGATTCGGTGCAGGGCAAGTGGCGTGATTCCATTTCAGCGACTGAGAAAGGCATTCAGATTGGTGAGCGATTGCTCGGCTACACCAGCGAAGCCACGCCAGCGTCGATAAATTGGGCTGAACACGGTGTCGATGTGGTGCTCGAATGTACCGGCAAATTTTTAACGCCAGAGACGATTCAAGGCCATTTCAACAGTGGCGTCAAACGCGTGATTGTGGCCGCACCAGTCAAGGTGGGTGAGGTTCTGAACATCGTGGTTGGTGTTAATCACGACCAGTATGATCCTGCGCGTGATCACATCGTGACAGCAGCCTCCTGCACTACCAATTGTTTGGCGCCTGTGGTTAAAGTGATTCAAGAGTCAATTGGTATTCGACATGGTCAAATTACCACCATTCACGACCCCACTAATACCAATCTGGTGGTTGATGCGCCTCACAAAGATCTGCGTCGTGCACGAAGCGCAATGCAAAGTTTAGCGCCCACCACCACTGGCAGCGCCACGGCGATTGCATTGATTTATCCGGAACTCAAGGGCAAGCTCAATGGTCATGCGGTTCGCGCCCCAGTACTCAATTCATCTTTGACTGATGCGGTGTTTGAGCTGCAGCGCTCAGTGACAGCAGAGGAAGTTAATGGGTTGTTTGAACAAGCGGCAAAGGGCTCATTAGCGGGCATTTTGGGCTATGAGACGCGCCCACTTGTGAGTGTTGATTATGCTCAGGATACACGCAGTGCGATTATTGATGCGCTGTCGACCATGGTGACTGATGGCACGATGTTGAAGGTATACGCCTGGTATGACAACGAAATGGGTTATGCCTGTCGTATGGTGGATTTGGCTTGTCATCTTGAGACTGTGGGTATTTGAAGTGACAACAACAGTCCAGGCTGGACCCTCAGCGGCTAAACAGTACGCCATCGTCACGGCAGCCTATTGGGGCTTTACATTGACGGACGGTGCGTTGCGCATGTTGGTCTTGTTTCACTTTTACAAGTTAGGCTATTCGCCTTTCACATTGGCTTTTTTGTTTCTGTTTTACGAGGCTGCTGGGGTCATGGCCAACTTGGTCGGCGGCTGGCTAGCTACTCGATATGGCATCACGCGGATGTTGGTGGTCGGTCTAAGTACTCAAATCATTGGTTTTTTAACGCTATCTGCGCTATCGCCCACTTGGTCTGCAGCCATGGCTGTCGTTTGGGTGGTTCTGGCTCAGGGCATCTGTGGTGTGGCCAAAGACCTGACCAAAACCGCCAGTAAATCGGCCATCAAAGTAACCGCAAGTCATGCCTCTGGCCAGTTATTTAAGTGGGTGGCTTGGTTTACAGGTAGCAAAAATGCCATGAAGGGCGTGGGTTTCTTTTTGGGTGGATTGTTACTGCAGTTGTTTGGCTTTTCTGGTGCGCTGTGGTTAATGGCTGGACTACTGGCGCCCGTACTGATTGGGGTACTGTGGTTGTTGCCGCCTTTGATGGGACAAAGCAAAGCCTCTAAGTCCGCCAAGGAACTGTTCGCCAAAAGCCGTGCTATCAATTTGTTAGCAATGGCACGAGTGGTGCTGTTTGGTGCTCGTGATGTTTGGTTTGTGGTTGGTGTGCCAGTTTTTCTTTACTCATCAGGTTGGACCTTTACCATGGTGGGTGGTTTTCTGGCGGTATGGACCATTGGTTATGGTTTTGTGCAAGCGATAGCACCGACTGTGATTAAGCGCAGCGCCGATGGTTTATCTAGCGAGGTGCCAGCGGCCCGGTTGTGGTCTTTTTTGTTGGCACTGGTCCCGATCATTTTGGCCGTTTTGGTGTGGTTTGATGTCAAGCACTTGGAGTGGGTTGTGGTGTTTGGCTTGGGTGTTTTCGGTGTCGCATTTGCTGTCAATTCTTCTGTGCACTCATACCTCATTCTGGCTTATGCCGGATCAGAAAAAGCAGCTGAGGATGTGGGTTTTTATTACGCTGCCAATGCGGCAGGGCGTTTCATGGGCACTTTAATGTCAGGCTTACTTTACCAGTGGGGCGGATTGACGCTGGCACTATCAGGCTCTGCCGCGATGCTCGCGATTTGTTGGCTGGTGACGCTGGCCTTACCGCTCAAAAAAGAGTGATCGATAAGGCCACGCAGTTAGTTGACAGGCACCAAACGAATGCAACGAGCGCGATGCTGTTTGTTGAGCCACACCTCTTTGGGATCGATCTCTCGGCATTGGTCTGTGACTTCGCCACAACGATCGGCAAACGAACAACCAGGCGGCAAGTTGGCCAAGTCAGGCGGTGAGCCAGCAATGGTTTCCAAACGCGTGCCTTTGGCAAAGCTGCCATGGGCCACGCTGCGTAACAGGGCTTTGGTGTAGGGGTGAGCGGGGTCTCGAATGATTGACCGCACAGGGCCTTCTTCAACGATACGACCGGCATACATGACAGCGATTCGATCAGCAACTTCCACAGCCGCACCGATGTCGTGGGTCACAAAAATGACCGACAGGCCCAATTCTCGTTGCAGTTCTCGCAACAACAGCAGAATTTGAATTTGCACCGTGGCATCCAGTGCGGTGGTTGGTTCGTCAGCCAGCAGTAACTTGGGATGACTGGCAAGCGCCAATGAAATCATGGCACGTTGTCGCATACCGCCAGACATTTCGTGGGGATAGGCATTTAAACGCCGTTCAGGGCTCGGAATACGGACCCGTTCAAAGAGGGCCAAAGCGCGTGCTTTGGCCTGTGCGCGGCTGATTTTTTCGTGGCGCAGAATGGCTTCGATGATTTGGTCTCCGACGGTATAAACCGGATCTAGCGCGAGCAACGGCTCTTGGAAAATCATGGAAACATCATTGCCTCGGAAGGCATCGAGCTCATCAGCTGACATCTGTAGAACATCTCGCCCAGCCACATTAATGCTGCCTTGCATGACAGTGCGCCGTGGCGGGTGAAGTTTGAGGATAGAGCGCAGGGTGACGCTTTTGCCGGAACCCGATTCGCCGATCAAAGCGATGACTTCCCCTGATGTCACGCGAAGGTTGACGCCATCGACTGCACGAACGGGTTTTTTGCCAGCGTTAAAAGTGACGCTGAGGTTTTGAATATCAACCAAGATATCGGTTGTGGTGGCCATCTCGCTCATAAAACGGGCTCCAAGAGAATGCTTTTGTGCTGATAGGCACTCTTTGGCTCAAACATCAGACAGGCGACCGATTGGCCATCTGGTTGTTCAATCAGTTTGGGCATGATTTCTTTGCACACCGGCTGAACATGCACGCAGCGGGTGTGGAAGCGACAGCCGCTTGGTGGGTTGATGGGGTTCGGTGGATCCCCGGTCAGTGGTGGTTCTTCGGTTCGATTGTCTGGATCGAGGGACGGTATGGAGGATAAGAGTGCTTTGGTGTACGGGTGACGCGGCGTTTTGAACATGGTTTCGCAATCGCCAATTTCAACGACTTGACCCAGGTACATGACCATCACGCGATCAGAGACGTAACGCACCACGTTTAAGTCATGGCTGATAAAAACATAAGTCAGTTCGAACTCTTCCTTTAAATCAAGCAAGAGATTCAACACCTGAGCTTCGACTGACTTATCAAGCGCTGAGACCGCTTCATCGAGCACGATCAAGCGCGGTTGAAGGGCAAGTGCTCGCGCAATATTGATCCGTTGACGCTGCCCACCCGACAGTTCGTGTGGGTAGCGCTCAGCGAAGCGTCGCGGTTCTAGGCCGACTCGCACCAACAAGTCCCGAGCGCGCTCAATCGCTTCGCGTTTGGGCACACCGTGGACCTGAGGTGAAAAAGCGATTGAGTCCTCAATGGTGAGCCGGGGGTTGAGTGAGGCGTAACTGTCTTGGAATACCATTTGAGCTTGGCGCCGAAAACTCTTTAGAGGCAGGTCGTTGCCGCCAACGCTCATGCCATCAAAAACGATTTCCCCTTCGTTACGATCTAACAGGTTCATGATCAGCCGCGCGGTGGTTGACTTGCCGCAGCCCGATTCGCCCACCACGCCCAGGGTTTCACCTTTGCGCACATCAAAATCAATATCATCAACGGCGCGCACCACGCCGGTGCTGCGACCGATAAAGTCTTTCTGCAGCGCAAAGTGTTTGATGAGGCCTTTGACGCTTAGCAAGGGTTGTGCAGGCCCACCCTGGTCATTCGATTTTTTGGAGTCGGTCATCGGTCAGTCCTTGATTTCCATGGCGCTGCGCAGGCTATCAGAAAGCATGTTGAAAGCAATTGAGGTGATGAAAATCATGACACCCGGCAGGGCAGCAATCCACGGCTGAACATAGATGGCTGTGCGCAGCGTGTTGAGCATCAAACCCCACTCAGGCTCAGGTGGCTTGACACCCAAGCCCAGAAAACTAAGCCCTGACGCCAAAATCATCGACACAGCGATCAAGCTGGTGGAATACACGAAGATAGGGCCCAAGACGTTACCCAAGACATGAACTCGCACAATCGTGAGTGCGTTAGCACCCGATGCTCTCGCAGCCTCGACAAAGTCTCGGCTGCGAATTTGGGTGGTCACGCTCTCAGCCACCCGAGCAATCGGCGGGATAAAAACGATGGTGAGCGATATCAATGAATTGGTTATGCCAGCACCCAACACGCCTGAAAGTGCGATCGCCAGCAAGACGGAAGGGAAGGCATAAAAGACATCAATGGTTCGCATGATGATGCTGTTGATCCAGCCGCCCATGAAGCCCGCAGTAATCCCGACCACAGAACCAATAATGAAGGCAATGATCACTGGCGTGATGCCAATAAAAAGCGACAACTTGGCGCCCACAATCAAGCGGGTTAGCATGTCTCGCCCCAGCTCGTCTGTACCTAAGGGGTGGCCTTCAAATCCAATCGGCTTGAGTCGGGTCATGATGGATGTTTTGTAAGCATCCATCGGAGCAATCCATTGGCCAAATAAAGCCATGAACAAAAGCAACAAAATAACCACTGCTGCCCCGATGGCCACGGGATCCCGCGTGAAGCGTTTGGCGACGTTTTCCCAGTAACCGGGCGAGCGTTCAAAAATCGGCGCTGGTACCTTCGAGGGGTCAACGGTGATGTTCAACATGTTCAAGGTTTTATGTCCTGTTCAAATCGTTGGATGCATTAGCCGCGCGCAATGCGAGGATCGAGCAAGGTTTGCATCACGTCAACCAGAAGGTTTAGGGCCACAAAGAACGTGGCAAGTACCAAGATCGTGCCTTGAAGCAAGGGGAGATCGCGCTGGAAGATGGCGGAATTGAGCAAGAATCCGGTGCCCGGCCAAGAAAAAACTGTTTCGATCAGGATAGAGCCACCTAAGAGATAACCGAGTTGCAATCCCATCACAGCCAAGGCGGTGGGGGCGGCATTTTTAACCACGTGCAAGAAAATGCCGAGATCGGTCATGCCTTTGGCGCGTAGTCCAACGATAAACTCTTGCGATAGGATTTCAGCCACCAGCGCTCGGACAGTACGCGCAATGATCCCCATGGGAATCACACTCATGGTGACAGCAGGCAGAATCAGAAACTTAACGTGAGCCCAGTTCCAAATCCAAATGTCTGAACCGCCCTCACCAGCACCGCTCGGAGGCAGCCACATCAGGGTTGAACTGAAGATAATCACCAAGACCATACCAAGCCAGTAGTGTGGGACACTCACACCAAGCACGGAGGTGGCTGAAGCAAGCTTGTCGATCCATGAGTTTTGGAAGTAGCCGGCCACAAAGCCGAATAAACAACCAAACACAAAGCCGATGACGGTTGCGACCCACGCCAAGCGAAGGGTATTGCCAACAGCTTTCATCACTTCTTCAGTCACTGGCCGACCGGTGGCGATGGATGTGCCCAAATCGCCATGCATGGCTCGATAAACCCAGGAAAGAAACTGTTCGGGTAATGATCGATTGAAGCCATAAAGTTCCATCAGTTGCTCTTGTAGCTGCACGGAGGCGTCGGGCGGCAAAATAGAGACTAATGGATCGCCTGGGGCGATGTGAACCAACCCAAAACACACTAACGCAACGCCCAACATGATGGGGATGGTGTAGACGATGCGTCTGACCAAAAAATTAAGCATGGAAGAACCTCTATGTTGCTGCTAGGTGGCGAGCAGCCGCTGATCGCAGCTGCTCGCCGGTCGTGCGCGTGTTATTCGATTGACATTGGTGCAATGTCAATGAACCAGCTCTTTGGCTGTACAACGCCTTTGACTTTGGGGCTCATGGCGCGAGGGCCGGTGTCGTGAGCAATCCAAATAAACGGGGCTTCTTCAACGATGCGGGCGTGCAACTTGGCCAATGCCGCGTCACGCTCTTTACCGTCAAACGAGGTCCGAGCATTGGCAATCAACTTGTCAAACTCTTCGTTACCGAAGTAACCCCAGTTGTTTGAAACTGGTGGGTAAGCTTTCGTGCTTCCGAAGCGAACCATGGCAAAGAAGGGATCCATGGCGGCAAAGCTCACGTTGGTAGCCGTGGCGCCGTTAGCCGATGGATCCTTTGCACCCTTGCGCCAGTTGGTGAAAAGCGTGTTCCACTCAATGACATCAAATTCAATATCGAAATTGCAATTCTTGAGTGATTGCTGAACAAACTCGTTCATGGGCAAAGGTTGCATCTGACCTGAACCGGAAGCGGAAATCTGCACTTTGGTCTTCATCGGCTTGGCTGCGGTGTAACCTGCCTCGGCCATCAACTTCTTGGCTGCTTCTGGGTCGTAGCGGATATCAAAGCTTGGGTTGCCCCACCATGGGTGTCCTGGTGGCACAGTGCCCTTTGGAATACCCATTTGGCCACCGAGTAAAGTTTTTAAACCCTCACGGTCAATACATAGGTTGGCAGCATGACGCACGCGCTTGTCTAGCCATGGTGAACCCTCAGCAAATGAAAGCTGCCATGGCCAGACGTGTGGCTGCGGATTGCTATAGAGCTTAAAGCCGCGCGACTCGATCTGGGGAATGGCATCGGGTGATGGGGCTTCAATCCAGTCGACTTGTCCAGACAGCAAAGCAGCCGTCCGAGCGTTGGCTTCTGGCATGGGGATGGCGATCACGCGATCGACTTGAGCCATGCGCTTGGGATCCCAGTAGTTTGGGTTCTTAACCATTTCAACGCGCTCACGCGGCACAAACCGGTCCATTTTGAAGGGACCTGTTCCTGAGGCGTCAGATGCAAAAGCAATCCAAGCCTGCTTGGCTCTCTCAGCAGGATCGGTCACACTGGCGGGGACTGCCTTGAGCTTGGCTTGCCACTGCGTGGGTGATGCCATGAACAAATTGGTCAAGTTAATCGGCAAAAAAGCGTCAGGTTCACTGCTGGTCAATTCAACGGTGAAGTCATCGATTTTTCTGGCGCTACGCAGGGTTGGCATGCGTGAGGCCGTCACACCGACTTGGCTGGCGTCAAATTGTGGTGATTTCTGATCAAGCACCTTTTGAACGTTCCAAACAACAGCATCGGCATTGAAAGGTGAGCCGTCATGAAACTTGACGTCATTACGCAACTTGAAGATCCACTTTGTTTTGTCATTGGGATTAACTTCCCAAGACGTGGCTAACGCTGGCAAAAGAACACTAGCGTTGTCATAGCTAGACAGATCCCACTGTGTCAGCGAATCGTACATAGGGATGCCGGTAAAGCGGTTGCCCTCAAAACCTTGGTCGGGCTGACCCAGCGTGCGAGGAACGTCTGCGGCTGTCATGGCGATACGCAAGACTTTTTCTTGGGCAATGGATGGTGCGGCAAGAGCCGTAGCCAAAACACCACATAAAGCAGCGACACGAAAAGGTGTCAAAACTGACTGAGAGTTAGAGCGAGATGATTTCATGGGTTCTCCGACCACAGGGGTTGTTGAAACAAACATGATTCCGAACCAAGGACCAATGCCGGTCAAGTTCGAAACCCTTTACGGTTCAATCGGGATCGTGCATAGTCTAATTTGATTATGACCAATGACATGATCCTGAATGGCTTGGACAAAAAGCAAAAAACGTGCCAACGCTATCGCAGGGCAATAATCCAGTCATTGATACACTCGATGCCCCGCATGAGTGCATTGCGCCCCAATATAAGGCAGAAAACAAATGAATTTACTCGTCGTTAACCCGAATACCTCTGTCGAAATGACCGCTGCGATCGGGCTCGCTGCACAAAAAGTGGCTGGCACCGCCACGCACATCAAAACAGTCTGCCCCACGTTCGGACCCCGTTCAATTGAAGGTCATTACGACGAGGTCGTTGCCGCCGCCGGCGTGGTGGAACAAGTTCGTGCAGGCCAATCTTGGCAGCCAGACGGCATCATCATTGCGTGCTTTGGGGATCCGGGTTTGGATGGTGCGCGCGAGCTGACTAGCGCCCCAGTGCTCGGTATTGCCGAGGCGGCATTTCATGCGGCTTCGATGTTGGCGACCGGTTTTTCGGTGGTCACAACCATGACTCGTACTTGCATCATTGCGGAGCACTTGGTGCACCGTTACGGTTTTGAGCGTCGCTGTCGCGGTATTCATGGTACTGATATTCCCGTGCTCGCATTGGAGCATTGCAGCGGTCAGACGTTCGAGACCATGGTGAGTGCGGCCCAAGCCGCTCTGCTTAAAGATCGCAGTGGTGCCATTGTGTTGGGTTGTGCAGGCATGGCCACGGTTTGCCAAGCCTTGCAAAACCGGCTCGGTGTGCCTGTTATTGATGGTGTGGCGGCAGCCGTGAAATTCGCTGAATCACTCGCTGCGCTGGGCCTCAAAACAGACAAAACCGGTGACTACGCCCAGCCTTTGCCCAAAGAATATGTCAATTGGCAGGGATTTGATTGATTCGGTGCAAGGGTTTCACTGGTCAAGGCTGCGGCTTTATGGTGCGCAGGCTGCGCCAAGCGGCCAACCAAAAGCTTGCCGCCAGCAAAAGGCTGGCGACCACAATCGCCACCATGACGGGTTGATACGATTGGTCAATCGTCCAAATCCAAGCGGCTAACAATGGCGTGACGGCGCGTGCGATGGTGGCAGCAATGGTGATGATGCCATTCAGTGACCCGTATGCGTGTGGGCTTAACATCTCAGGCACCATCAGGCTTCGGACGATGGTAAAAATACCGTTGGTCAGGCCATAGACGGCAAACACCACAGCCACCAACCAAAAGCTTGGATTGCTGGGTATCAACATCGCAAAAACAATCGGGAACGATGCGACCAAGAAAGAGCCAATCAGTCGAACCGAAGCCCCTTGGGCAAAAACTGTGATTAAGATTCGACCCAGCACTTGTGCGGGTCCAATGACGGCAATGGCGATCACCACATCTCGCTCGTTTAAACCCGCTTCTTGAAGCAGCGGGTACATGTGAAATGTAAAAGCCGAGAAAACGCCGGCATAAATCATGAGTGATAAGAGCACCAACCAAAACAAGCCGCTGTGTAAGTTATCACGAACGACTTGCCGGTCACGATCAATGTCAGCTTTGCGTTGATTCAAGTCTTGGGCGTGACCCACGTCTTTTTGCGGTTGGATGCTCAATAGATAAACCAGGCCGTAGGCCACGTTGACCGCGCCTAAAATTAACAGGGTGGTTCGCCAGTCGTAAAGGGTAATCAGCAAGCCTGTGATTGGAATAAAAACTGTGCTGGCGAAACCACCCCATAAGGTGATGTGCGTAATGCCCGCGCGGGCGTGGCTGGCACCCACACGGCGAGCCAAGACCGCAAACGAGGGCTCATACAATAAGGCGGCCTGGACCATGCCGCTCAGTGCGCAGATGACGTAGAAGGCCATCAGGTGTTCAGTCACTGACCACCATGCAAAAACGCCCATGGCGGCAACGGAGGCGCCAGTCATGATCCACTTACCCCAGCCGCGGTCGATACCCATGCCGACTGGGTAGCTGCACAGCGCAGTCATGAGCAGTCCGATGGTGGCGCCGGCATACAAATCAGATTTAGACCAACCGAGCTCCAGTTCCATGCGAGTCACGATCAGTGGAAAGCTGTAGTAAAGCGTGCCCCATGAGCAAATTTGACCCAAGCCAAGAATGGCGGGCAGCATGTTAGTCAGTCACCGATAAGTCGAGTTGCACGTCAAACCAACCTCGCAGGGCGTTTGAAAGCCGCCATTGGGTCGCTTCAAGCAAATCGGTTTTATTGAGTGTGGCCTCTTTGACTTGTGCGGTTTGTAGTAACCCGAGGCGCTGCACCCCGCCGAGCAGACCGCTCGGCAGGGGCGGCGTCAACCATAGGCCATCACACTTGAGGTAAATGTTGGACCGGCTACCCTCGCACAACTGCGACTTTTCATTGAGGTAGATGAGGTCAAAGAAAGTCGGGTGCTTACCCAGCCAGTCCACGGCATTATCGTACCAAGGGCGAAAGGTGGTTTTGTGTTGTAACCAAGAATTGTCACTGGGCAATTGAATGCGCGATAACGCAATCCGCTGCTCAGCGTCTAAGGGGTCTAGATTTGCAACGGTTATCGATATTTCACCTTCGGCTGAAAGCAATAAGCGAACCCGATGCTCGTGTGGTTTCAGCCGTTTTTGCTGTGATGTATCAGCAAGCCGCTGGGTCAACACAGCAGTGATTTTTTCATCACCAGGGTGGGGGTAATTTAGCGCTTGGGCTGAACCACGCAGACGCTCAAGGTGTGCCGCGAGCAACGGGATCTTTCCCGCGGCATCAGCGCGCATGGTTTCAATTAAACACGGTGCGGTGGCGGGTTGTGGGTTATCCAAGGCGTTGCCTGATGGGTTTGGTTCAATTCAATTCGGTATTGAGCACGCGCGCCTTCCAAAAGCACTCTTCCCACTCATCTTCGGCGACGGAATCGTTGACGATGCCGCTGCCCACATGGTAATGACCGTTGCCAAACTGATCGAGTACAAGGGTTCGAATGGCAACGTTCAGACTGAAGTCGCCACTTGGTGCCAACCAGCCAATACTGCCACAATAGATGCCCCTTGGCGACGTCTCTAGGCGATCAATCTGGCGCATGGCCGCAATTTTTGGTGCACCAGTCACAGAGCCGCAAGGAAACAACGCCCTGAGGATGGTCTCAAGCGTGGTGTTTTGGGCCAGTGTGGCTTTGATGGTGGATGTCATGGTCCAAACGCTAGGGTAAGCCTCAAGTTCAAAGAGCGGTGCCACTTGAACCGAACCCAGCGTTGCAATACGGCCCAAATCGTTGCGCAGTAGGTCAACGATCATGAGGTTTTCGGCACGATTTTTTTCGCTGGTCAAAAGCGCTTGACCGGTCGCGTGGTCCTGCTCGGGGTTCTCAAGCATTCGTGGCGCTGTGCCTTTCATGGGTCGGGTGGTCAGTTGGTTGCCTTCACGCGCGAGAAAAAGCTCAGGCGAAAGCGAGAGAATTTTTTGGTTGCCATCGTCAATATACGCACTGTATTGACTAGGATGTTTTGCTGCGAGTGTTTCATACAGAGCATAAGCATCACCTGCGGCTTGGATGTCAAGGGCGAAGGTGGCGTTGACTTGATATACCTCGCCCGCTGCGATTCGCGTCTTAATGTCCTCAATCATGGTGACGTAGTCGACCTTACTGATGCCAGGTCTCATCCGTATGGGCGAGGCTGTTGACGGCTTTGAGGTGTCAGTAATCTGTTGACCGTGCGTGGTTGACTCACGAGATATGGGGGCCCATTCATGTGATTCAAACACCCACGCGATCAAGCGTTCGCCATTGGCAGGTCCCCCAGCGTTATTGTCCAGCGCCGGTTCAAGCCAGTGTCCCAAGCCATAGTCAAGCGCGAGGGCAACCCATTGGCCTTTCTTTTGCGCCTCGATGATCTGATTAAACACACCAACAAGCTCTTCAGGTTTTTTGGCGGCAATGCGCTTGACCAATGTTGTCATTGACAGCGAACGGCCAGCCAATCGATCTTCAAAAATACAACGCATTGTTTTAGTTTGCTCCTGGGAACAAAACAGGACGCAAAGCCTGTGCGGTGTGTGAATTGGGATGCTTTTTAAGCAGATCTTCAGGCGAGCCCTGTGCGACGAGTCGACCACCGCCATTACCCCCCTCGGGGCCCAAGTCCATCAGCCAGTCGGCTTCAGCGATGACGTCTAAGTTATGTTCAATGACCACCACCGTGTTGCCAGCATCAACCAGTCGGTGCAGCACGCGGATCAATTTTTCAACATCGGCCATCGACAAACCCACTGTGGGTTCATCCAGAACATAAAGCGTATGGGGCAACTGAGAGGCGCGGCCAGTGGTAATTACCCCTTCGGTCATGCGCGCTTTGGCGAGTTCTGTCACCAGTTTGATACGCTGCGCTTCCCCGCCAGAAAGGGTGGGTGAGGGTTGACCCAAGGTCAGGTAGCCCAGCCCCACGTCTTGCATCAGTCGTAACGGGTGATGCACGCGCGGATGGGCGGCGAAGTATGCAATGGCGTCATCAACATCCATCGACAACACTTCGCCCGCGTTCTTGCCGCGTAGCTCAATGGAAAGCGTGTCTTGATTAAAACGGGCGCCGTGACAAGCATCACAAGGTACTTTGATGTCAGGTAAGAAACTCATTTCGACAGTGCGCATGCCTTGCCCCTCACAAATCGGGCAACGGCCTTCACCGGTGTTGAAAGAAAAGCGACCGGTTTTCCAGCCCCGTATGCGAGCTTCCTGAGTATCAGCAAATTGTTTGCGGATGTCGTCCCAAAAGCCAATGTAGGTGCCCGGGCAAGACCGAGGGGTTTTGCCGATCGGGGTCTGGTCGACTTCAAGCACGCGGTCGATTTTCTCCCACCCGTCAATGCGTTCGCAACCGTACCATTGGCCAACCCCGCCGGCCCCGATCACTTGCACGAGATTATCCAATAGCACTTCTCGAGCCAGTGTTGATTTGCCTGAACCAGAGACACCAGTTACAACGGTTAATCGCCCAACAGGCAGTTTGGCATCTACGCGCCTGAGGTTGTGCAAATGGGCGCCATGAATCGACAACATGGGGGTGTCTTTCTTCACCGCACGCCTAGGCTGAGAAGGATGCAGCAATGGATTTTTGAGGTAATGGCCGGTGGTCGAGCGTTCGCTGGCCATGATGTCGGCCAGCGTGCCTTGAGCCACCACTTGCCCACCCCTAACCCCAGCCCCTGGACCAATGTCGATGATGTGTTGCGCGCGGCGGATGGTGTCGTCATCGTGCTCGACCACCACCAGGGTGTTGCCGTTACCTTCTAGTTTGGACAAGGCATTCAATAGAATTTGATTGTCGCGTGGGTGCAAGCCAATGGTTGGCTCGTCCAAGATGTAGCAGACCCCTTGCAGATTGGAGCCCAGCTGCGCGGCCAATCGAATTCTCTGCGCTTCGCCGCCTGACAGGGTGGGGGCGGCACGATCCAAAGACAGGTAGTCGAGACCAACTTCGCGCATGAAATTCAGTCGTGAGCGAACTTCCTGCAAAATATCGCGACCGATTTCCGCTTCACGTCCCTTCAGAATCAAGCCTGTAAAAAACGTGTGTGCTTCTGCGACGGGTAGGGCAGCGAGCTCGGCAATCGACTGCTCGCGCCACCGGACCGCTCGAGCGATGGGGTTTAAACGCGTACCGTGGCAGCCATCGCAAGCCTGAGTCTCGCCTTCGTACCAAGCGTTCCAAGCCGTTTCTTCTCCGGTTTGCTCAGCGTCAAAGCCTTGCAATTTGAGGCCAGTGCCAAAGCATTGCGTGCACCAACCATGTTTGGAGTTGTAAGAAAACAACCGTGGATCTGGCTCTGGAAAGCTCAGGCCACAGCTCGGGCAGGCGCGCTTGGTGGAAAAGTGTTGTTGCGACAACACCGCGGCGGGGTCTTTTTCTAGGTCGTTCAAAGACCAAAGAACACTCAGTGTGCCCTGACCATGATGCAAGGCTGATTCAATGGCTTGTCGCAGCGCGGCTTCATTGGCCTTGTCGACCACCAAATCGGCCACGGGAAGTTCAATGGTGTGTTCTTTGTAGCGGTCCAACCGTGGCCAGGCTTGTGTTTCGATAAACAAGCCATCAACGCGCAGGTGGGTATAGCCTTTGCCGCTGGCCCACTTGGCCAGGTCTGTGTAAAAACCTTTTCTGGCACTGACCAGTGTGGCCATCACGCCGATACGTTGGCCCACGTGATCACGCATGACGCGTGCCGCAATTTGATCAGCGGTTTGTGGTTCAACACTGACCTCACAAGTCGGGCAGAACTGCGTGCCCAGCTTCATGTAAAGCAGTCGCAAAAAGTGGTGGATTTCGGTCATGGTTGCAACCGTGGACTTGCGGCCACCGCGGCTGGTGCGTTGCTCGATGGCCACGGTCGGTGGGATGCCATAAATCGCGTCGACATCGGGCTTACCCGCGGGCTGAACGATGGCGCGCGCGTAAGCGTTGAGTGATTCTAAATAACGGCGCTGACCTTCGTTAAAGAGAATATCAAAGGCCAGTGTTGATTTGCCTGAGCCTGAAACGCCGGTGATGACAGTAAATTTACCGTGGGGAATGCTGACGTTGATATTTTGTAAGTTGTGCTCACGCGCATGCAAGATGTCGATGCTTTGTGCCGCGGGTCTGGGTTCACGCAGCACGCGCTGTAGTGGTCGGCCAAGGGCGGCCGCTTCAGTCGACCTATGTTGATCAGCAGTCGGCTGGACTGTCATGGTTTTTTCGTAATCAATCAACGCGCGGCCGGTGTGAGAGCTTGTCACGGCCATGATCGCGGCTGGGTCGCCAGCGGCAACCACTTCGCCACCCAAGGCACCCGCGTCTGGACCGAGATCAATGATCCAGTCGGCGGCACGAATCACGTCTAAGTTGTGTTCAATGATGAGTAAAGAATGCCCAGCCCCCAGCAGTTTTCTGAAAGCGCGCATCAAACGTGCCACATCGTCAAAGTGCAAACCGGTGGTGGGTTCGTCAAAGAGAAAAAGGCTGCCTTTGACAGCCAGCTTTTGCTGGCTGATGCCACTGCGGGCGGCTTGTGCGAGATGACCCGCTAGCTTGAGTCGTTGGGCTTCACCGCCAGATAGGGTGGGCACGGGTTGTCCCAGTTTGACGTATTCCAAGCCAACGTCGGCAAGCGGTAAGAGCGCCAATTGGACGTCACGCAAGCCTTTAAAAAAGTCCAACGCCTCAGACACCGTCATGTTCAGTACTTGATCAATCGAGGCGCTTTTGCCGAGGTGCTCAACTTGGACTTCTAGGATTTCAGGGCGGAACCGTTTGCCATCACAATCGGGGCAACGCAAGTAGACGTCTGAAAGAAATTGCATCTCAACATGTTCAAAACCTGTGCCGCCACAGGTCGGACAACGACCGTCACCGCTGTTAAAGCTAAAGGTGCCAGTGGTGTAACTGCGCTCGCGAGCCAGTGGGGCTTGGGCAAACAGCTTGCGAATGGCATCAAAGGCGCCGACATAGCTCGCTGGATTGGAGCGAGCCGTCTTGCCAATTTGCGATTGATCGATCATCACCACATCAGCAAGTTGCTCTTGCCCGAGTAAGTGGCGGTATGGACCAGGTGATTCTGTTGGCTTGCCTAATTGCTTGAGCATGGCTGGGTAAAGCACGTTTTCAATGAGTGTCGATTTACCCGAACCGGAAACGCCGGTGATGCAAACCAGACGCCCCAATGGGATCGAAATATCGACATTTTTTAGGTTGTTGGCAGTCACGCCTTCAAGTAATAAGCGGGGGGTATTGGCCGCGACAGGTAGTGGTCGAGGTGATTCGACCCGTCGCCTCGATCCCATGTATTCACCCGTTAGGGTGTTGGCATGGCGTAAATCTTCTGGCGTGCCGTCAAAGACTATTTGACCACCACGCTCACCCGGTCCTGGACCCATGTCAATGACGCGATCGGCAGCCACCATCACTTGCGGATCGTGCTCGACCACGACCAGTGTATTGCCGGCGTCACGCAGTCGATGCATCACATCAACCACGCGTTGCATGTCTTTGGGGTGCAAGCCGATGGACGGTTCATCTAGAACAAATAAGGTGTTAACCAGTGATGTGCCTAAGGCAGTGGTCAAGTTGATGCGTTGTACTTCGCCGCCCGACAAGGTGCGGCTTTGGCGGTCTAGGGTTAAGTAGCCCAAGCCGACGTTACAGACAAACTTCAGGCGCGCGCGCAGTTCGTCAAGCACCAGCGACATCGCCCCATCCATCACGGTGTCTGGAAAGCGTAGTTCGAGAAACCATCGTTCCAAGTCACTGATGGGCAAGCACATCAGGTCATGGACGTGGTGACCGTTTATTTTCCAGAGCAAGGCGTCGGGTTTGAGACGGGTGCCGTGACAAGTCGGGCAGGGCGTGTAGCTGCGGTACTTTGACAGCAACACGCGCACGTGCATTTTGTAGGCTTTGGTTTCAAGCCAAGCAAAGAAATGTTTGACGCCATACCATTGGGTTTGCCAAGCACCGCGGCCACCACGCCACTGTGGGTCACCAAAAAGCACCCAGTCTTGGTGCTCCGGTGGCAGGTCTTTCCAAGCGGTGTTCAGTGACACGTTGGCGCGTTGTGCAAACTTCTCTAACTCTTCTTGGCACTCTTTATAGCTTGGTGTCTGCCAAGGCTTAACAGCCCCTTGAGCCAGTGTTTTGCGTTCATCGGGGATGACCAAGCCGTGATCAATACCAATGGAGCGCCCAAACCCTCGGCAGGTTTCACAAGCTCCGAGCGGTGAATTAAATGAAAAACTGCTTGGCATCACATCTTGGTAGTACAGATTGCAATCAGCGCAGTGCAATTTGTTGCTAAAACGCCAGATTGCCTCATCCCCCCCGTCTTCGCCCATGGCGTGGACTGCCAGAACGCCTTGACCCATGCGAAGTGCATTGTCTAGTGCCTCAGCCACTCGCTCTGGTTCTGTATTGCTTAATCGAAACCGATCCTGCACCACATCAATGGTCTTTTGATCCTTCTTGGTGCTGGCCCTGGCTTGCCCGTGTATCCGGGTGTAGCCTTGTCCTTGCAGGAAGCCGGCCACCTCTTCTTCAGAAAAGTTGGCGGGGATTTCGATGGCAAAGGTCACCACCAATCGGGGATCATTGTGTTCAGCACAGCGATGAATCAGTGCTTTGGCAATCGATTGGGGGTTGTCACGGGTAACGGGTTTGCCACAGCCACGGCAATGCAGGGTGGCCGCGCGGGCAAAGAGCAATTTTAAGTGGTCGTTGACCTCAGTCATCGTGCCAACCGTGCTGCGCGAATTGCGCACCGGATTGGTTTGGTCAATGGCGATGGCCGGCAAAATTCCCTCGATGCGCTCAACCTGAGGTTTGTCCATGCGATCTAAAAACTGGCGTGCGTAGGCGGAAAAAGTCTCAACGTAGCGGCGCTGGCCCTCGGCATAGAGCGTGTCAAACGCCAGCGAGCTCTTGCCAGAGCCGCTCACGCCAGTGATAACCGTTAACTCACCAGTCTTAAAACTGACGTCGAGGTTTTTGAGGTTGTTTTGCGTCGCACCAAACAGATCGATGGAGGGTTTCATGCCGGTTGCCAAAGTAAGTTATTGCTTAAGTGTCGATGCACCAAAAAGAGTCACCGTCAACCAAATAAGCTTTGTGCGTATTATGGCCCATGAGGGCTAATGATCCTGCTAAATCCTCAATCGTGATTAAGAGGGTGTGATAAGTCAGGTGGGCCAGTATTAAGACGCTCTTTGGGCCTGCCAAACTGTGATTTCTCGCTTCTAGCCGAACGCATGAGGTCAGCGCTGTTAATCCCCGCGTGTTTTGTTTATACCCGCCAAAACGCTCTTTTCAGTGTTCTGGGCTGTATAAACCGGGTGCGGATGAACAAACGGGTGATTTAATAAATGGTTAAGCGTCGCTAATGGGCCTTCAAATGGAGTAATATTGCATTCTTCTGAAGGGGATTTTCATGTCTGAACGTAAACGTGTTCGCCGCAACACACTTGAGCGTCGTTGTCTTGGTAAGGCTTTCAAGCGCCTTTTTGCAAACGCCCCTAAGGGTGTGTTCAAAATGCTTGAAAAAGTCAAACGCGCTTAATTGTCTGATTTGATTTCTGACTTGCCTCAAACAAATCGTTTGGGCAAAGCCTCAAAAATCGAGTAAAAAAAACCGGCTAAGCCGGTTTTTTGTTTTGTTTATTACTTTTCGTTCTTGAGATTGAGCGGTGAGTTTTTTTCGTACGGTGTTCGCACGAATGCGGGTGATGTTTTAAAAGTTCAGGGCTGTTGGACTCGGTATTAGGTATGGGTAAAACCTCGGCTAAAGCGCATCACAATAAAACATGTTAAGCCCGCACTGCAAAGGCGTAATCCCAAACCAGTGGCTTTTGATCAGCAAATGAGGGGTTGGGCTACGTTAAATGCCTAATTCGCATGCTGCACATCATTTTTTGTGGCTTTCGGCTTTTTGCAGTCGTGAAAAATCAATTTGTTATCTAAAATCAGCTGTATGCGTTTTAAGTCATTCTTGCCCACTTCACCTGTCGACGGCGATCGCTAATGCCTGCGTCGGATCCTGTGGACCGTCCAATCAGGCCGCCTAAGAAGTCAGTTCTAGGGCGCTATTTGTTGCTTGCCGTTACTGTTCACCTGTCGCTTGTTGTGACCTTTTGGGCGCTTCAGCGCCTCGTGACAACAGAGAAAACCGAGCAGGAATTCATCGATGTTGAGTTAATCGCTTTTTCGCCAGAGCCCTCCCAAGCCGTGGCTGAGCCCGTTGAAGCAGCAGCGCCAGAGCCTGAACCTGAACCTGGACCTGAACCTGAAACATTACCAACGCCTGAGCCACAACCCGAGCCAATACCGGAGCCTGAGCCAGAATCCGAGCCAGTACCAGAGCCAGTACAGAAGCCTGAGCCAGTGCTTGTCCCAGAACCCGAAATTGCCTCAGTGCAGTCGTTTGAGCCTGATATCAAAGCGGCGACCGCGCCAGAACAAACCCTAGCATCTGAACCCGAGCCGATACCGGAGCCTGAGCCAGTACCTGAGCCTGTTGTGGTTCCGAAGCCAGTAGCAGTGAAGCCGAAGGCAACAAAAACCGTTGCTGTTACCCCGAAGGCTACAAAAGTAGCACCGCCTCGTGAGTCTAGTGTTGCAACTCGGACTTCAACGCCCGCTGTCTTTGACGCGGATTACCTCAATAATCCGGCACCACGGTATCCGACGAGTGCCTTTCGGCAAAGGGCTGAGGGCACCGTTGTTGTACGTGCCGAGATTTTGGCAAATGGTCAAAGCGGGCGGATCGAGTTACAAAGGAGCAGTGGATTTGATTCGTTAGATGCTGCTGCTTTATCGACCATTAAAAAATGGCGTTTTAAACCCGCGATGGTTGACGGTAAGGCAATCAGCCAATGGGTCACCATTCCCATCACGTTCCGCCTAACGAAACGCTAGCCCGAGCGCACGACTTCAAGTCGTCTGGCGACGTGTACTTGGGTGCGCAAAAGCCCTATGCTTATCTTCATTAGCAAATATGATGGGGAAAGCGCAATGTCACTGATGTCTGAAATCAGCGAGTACGGGGCATGGCAAATGAAAGGACAAGCCGATGCTCAGGCCCTACACCATGCGAAACGGGCGGTATTGGACTGGTTTTCTGCTTTGTATCCCGGCACTCGGATTGACCCTTGCGCACAGTTGCTCAAAGCCCATCACGCAGAGCTCGGATTTGGACGGTCTAGTTTGCCAGGTTGCGGCACCGTGGCGTTTGCCCCAACGGCGGCATGGATCACTGGAAGCGTATCGCACGCGATTGAGTTTGACGACATATTTCGGGATGCGGTATATCACCCGGGATGTCCGACGATTGCAGCAGCGTTGGCCGTGGGAGAAGATCTTCAAGTCGATGGACTGACCTTTCTTAAATCGATCATTGCAGGCTATGAAATTTCGACGCGAATTGGTGCCGCCATTCAGCCCGCGCATTATCGGTTTTTTCACACCACAGGCACCGTTGGTTGTTTTGGGGCGGCGGGCGCCGTCGCCGCTTTGGCAGCACCGGGTAACGCTATCGTTATGGGGCATGCTCTTTCAACATCTGCAAGCTTTGCCAGTGGATTGCAGCAAGCCTTTCGCTCGGATGCCATGACCAAGGCTTTGCATGCGGGCAATGCCGCCAGCGTTGGGGTGCGATCTGGTTTGGGCGCGGCCAGTGGCATCACGGGTGCGAACGCAATGCTTGAAGGTGAGGTTGGCTTCGCAGCAGCCTTGGTCGGTGATGCGGTTGATTGGAATTTGGTGACTCAAGGGTTGGGCGTGCACTACAACATTACCGACATGACACAAAAGAACCACGGCTGCTGTGGCCACACCTTTGCCGCCATCGATGCCGCTGTTGTGCTGCGTGAACAGGGTGCAACCCTCGATAATATTGCGGCTATTGAGGTGCAGACCTATCAAACGGCCATCAATGTCACCGGTAACCATGAACCAAAAACAGCCTTCGAGTGCAAATTCAGCTTGCCCTATGTCGTGTGCCATGCGTTTGGGCATGGCGCTGTGCGATTGGCCGCCTTTGATGAGCAAGCCATGAATGATACAAAGACTCGTGCCTTGATGAAAAAACTTACACTGACACAGGCTTCCGATTTGACGGCAACCTTTCCGAAACAACGCGCTGCGAGAGTGAAGGTGACGCTCAAAGATGGTCGTGAATTGAGTCACTTTGCACCGCACCGCAAAGGCGATCCCGAGGCGCCATTGAGCGATCAAGACCTCAATGATAAATTTCTTGAATTGGTTTCACCGGTTCTTGGTGATG
>CALBEY010000078.1 GCA_937888805.1 uncultured Burkholderiaceae bacterium | reverse complement strand
CGCATGGTGTCAAAACCTTCACGCTCCCCTTCAAAAGGGCCGTCTGGCGCATTACGGATACCACGAGGCTGTCCAAAATAAATATCACCCGTCAACTCGCGCAGGATTAATAAATCCAAGCCAGACACGATTTCAGGTTTAAGCGATGAGGCATTGGCAAGTTCAGGATACAAAATCGCAGGGCGAAAATTGGCAAACAAACCCATGGCTTTGCGCAAACCCAAAATCGACTGTTCCGGACGGTGCTCGCGAGGCAATTTATCGTATTTCCAGTCACCGACCGCACCGAACAAGACAGCGGCACTAGATTGCGCTAGCGCAAGCGTGGCCGCAGGCAATGGATGACCATGCAGATCATAAGCCGCGCCACCGACTGGCGCTTGTTCAAGGGTCAGGGGTAAATCAAGCGCAGTCAATACCCGAACAGCTTGCTCGATAATTTCAGGACCAATGCCATCACCCGGTAAAACGGCAATTCGGTGGCTCATCGACCCACTCCCACTGGCTGCACGTTCAGCCACGGATGTCGCGCCAAACGTTCGGCTTCAAAAGTGCGAATCTTGTCAGCGTGCTTCAGTGTTAAGCCAATTTCATCAAGCCCCTTTAGCAAATTCTCTTTGCGAAAGGCATCAACAACAAAGGGAAATGCCCGGCCGTCGCCTGTACGGACCACCTGCTCAGGCAAATCGATGGTTAATTCGTAGCCGTTAAACCCTTGCACTTCATCAAACAATCGCGCCACTTCGAACTCCGTTAAGACGATTGGGAGAAAGCCATTTTTAAAACAATTGTTATAAAAAATGTCCGCATATGACGGGGCAATCACGGCTCTAAAACCGAATTGTTGCAGCGCCCAAGGCGCATGCTCGCGGCTAGAACCACAGCCAAAGTTCTTACGAGCCAAAAGAATCGAGGCGCCTTTATAGCGTGGCTGATTCAAAACAAAATCCGGATTCAATGGCCTTTTGCTGTTATCCATGCCAGGCTCGCCATGGTCAAGGTAGCGGAGCTCATCAAATAAGTTTGGACCGAAACCCGATCGTTTAATCGACTTAAGAAATTGCTTGGGAATAATCAGATCGGTATCAACGTTATCTCGGTCCATCGGTGCGACCAAGCCTTTGTGTACGGTAAATGCATCCATGCTCAATGTATCCTTACGATGTCTAGTCTTAGTTCAGCCGACGAATATCCACAAAGTGACCGGCAATGGCGGCACCAGCAGCCATTGATGGGCTGACCAGATGGGTACGACCACCATGGCCCTGCCGCCCTTCGAAATTACGGTTCGAGGTTGAGGCACAACGCTCACCGGGTTCAAGTCGATCTGCATTCATGGCCAAGCACATGGAGCAACCCGGCTCACGCCATTCAAAGCCAGCGTCGATAAAGATCTTGTCTAAACCTTCTTTTTCAGCCTGCCTTTTGACCAAGCCAGAACCCGGCACAACCATCGCCTGTTTGACATTGGCAGCGACTCGTTTGCCACGAGCCACTGCGGCAGCGGCACGCAGATCTTCGATACGGGAATTCGTACAAGAACCAATAAATACGCGATCGACTTTGATTGACGTGATCGGCGTATTTGGTTCTAAACCCATATACAGCAATGCACGCTCCATACCTGAGCGGCGAGCGGGATCTTTTTCTTTGTCAGGATCCGGCACTTTGGCATCAACGGGCAAAACCATTTCGGGTGACGTACCCCAAGTCACTTGCGGGACAATATTTTGCGCATTGATTTCCACCACACGATCAAAATGTGCGCCTTCATCAGAGTGCAGCGTTTGCCAGTACTGTACGGCGACATCCCAAAGTGCGCCGCTAGGGGCAAAGGGGCGTCCACGGAAATATTCGATGGTCTTGTCATCAACAGCAACCATGCCTGAACGAGCACCCGCTTCGATGGCCATATTGCAGACGGTCATTCGACCTTCAATGGTGAGATCGCGAATGGTGCTGCCACCGAATTCAATCGCGTGCCCAGTGCCTCCAGCGGTACCAATCACGCCAATGATGTGCAAAACCACATCTTTGGCTGTGCAGCCTGCTGGTAATTTGCCATCAACTTTGATCAAAAGGTTTTTGCTTTTTTTGGCTATCAGTGTTTGGGTGGCCAACACGTGCTCAACTTCTGAGGTGCCGATGCCATGCGCCAAAGCGCCAAACGCGCCATGTGTGCTGGTATGAGAGTCGCCACAAACCACCGTCATACCCGGTAATGTGGCACCTTGTTCAGGGCCAATCACGTGAACGATGCCTTGGCGCAAGTCATTCATTTTGAATTCAGTCACACCAAATTTCTCGCAATTGCTGTCTAGCGTATCAACCTGCAACTTGGAAATGGGGTCGTCAATGCCGCCAGCTCTGTTGATGGTTGGCACATTATGGTCGGCTACCGCCAAGTTGGCGCTGACACGCCAAGGCTTGCGATCGGCGAGCT
>CALBEY010000077.1 GCA_937888805.1 uncultured Burkholderiaceae bacterium | reverse complement strand
GCAGTTGCGGCTGCGCGATGCCCACCACCAGCATCGAAATAGATCAGGGCTACTCGCTTGGCAGCAACGCCGTCGCTTTTAAGCTTGTCGTCGCTAGGGTCAGAATCAACATGATGGTCCGAACGAATTGTGCTTAGAAGTTTGCGCATCGCGTGCATTTAAAAGAAACTTTATCAATCTGTATGTTGCGACATGGATGAAATAGCTGATTGGTTTTTAACAGAATGCGCCTGTTAAGTTTGTCATATGCCGTGATTATTGGATAGTTTTGATCGTTAAAATTCCGACAATCCAATTCTGTTGTGTCGCTAATCGATGCAAGCGAACCCTAGCAAAATTTGCTTTGAATGGCATAAATCATTTTGACCAGCGATTGATTTGAGGGACATGATCCAAGTGGGTACGGTTCAATGTCGATCGATGGGGTTTTGAAAAACAGACCCAGTTGTTGGCATCGCAAGGTACTTTTTCTGCTGTCGCACAGCCCCCTAAACAGTTTTTCGACGAATCGAAATTAAGGCCAAATGGCCATCACTTGTAGGGACAGGGGGGAGGCGCCAAAGATGCGAATGTCAGATGAAGGCATCCTATTCGAGATTTTTTGGGGCTGTTATCAACCATCAATTGGTTAACAACACAGTCAAATTTTTATCAGGGATAATATGCTTAAGGCCAATCACTGGGTCGCGTGTTTGTACGCCGTCACGTCCCGCAGGCCAGTCGATATTTGGTACTTAGATGTTCTCAAGGGTAAGATTTGTAGGGAAATTTGTTGTTAAGACTTATCTTTTCTTTGGTCAGAAAATCAGGAACGAATGGGTACTGTTTTTGCAGGTTTCCAGGTAATTGTTCTTTGTCAGTGTCTTGTTTAAGAATGGCTGATGAGCAAGCCACTGCTGTGTCGCTGCCAGCATGCAATCGCGATCATTTTTATAAAAATTCAAAAGGAAATTTCCAATGACACCACGTAACGTAACCATGCCCACTTTGCGCGAGCAAATGGCTGGCGGCGGTTGTCTTGCGCCGGGCGTGTATGACGCATTGTCTGCGCGCATGGCCCAGCAGGCCGGCTTTGAGACGGTTTATCTGTCTGGGGCCAGCATTGCTTACACCCGCCTTGGTGGTCCTGACATCGGTCTGCTGGGTTTGACTGAAGTTGCTGATGTTTTGCGCTATATCTCTGAGCAAACAGACGTCCAAGTCATTGTTGATGCCGATACCGGTTTTGGCAATGCCATTAATGTGATGCGTACCGTGCGTCTGCTCGAGCGCGAGGGTGCCAATGCCATTCAGCTGGAAGATCAGGGGTTTCCCAAGCGCTGCGGACACCTGAAAGGCAAAACACTTGTCCCGACGGCAGAAATGGTTGGCAAACTGAAGGCCGCTGTCGATGCGCGTCGATCGAGTGAGACACTGATCATTGGTCGCACCGATGCCATCGCTGTCGAAGGCATTGAGCCGGCGATTGAGCGGGCTGTGGCTTACCAAGAAGCTGGTGCTGACATTGTGTTTGTTGAGGGTTTTCGTGATGACACCCATGTCACCAAGATCATGCGTGCACTGAAAGGTCGTGCGCCTTTGATGGCCAACATGGTGGAGGGGGGTGACACACCCATCGATGCGGCCCAGACACTGTACGACAAAGGATTTTCTTTGGTGATCTTTCCTGGCGGTTTGGTCCGGGCACTGGCTCACACCATGCAGGGCTATTTTGCGGCGCTTAAAAACACGGGCACCACAGACAGCTGGCGCGCGCAGATGTTGGACTTTACTGGGCTCAATAACGTCTTGCAGACCCCAGCAGTGCTCGAACTCGGGCAACGTTATGAGCCCAAGTCAGACCAAAAATAAGTCACTAGGCCTTGTTAGCGACTAGCCAAGGGAAGCGGCTTTGATATTGGGATTCAAAGGTATCAATGTCTTGGGTATGGCTCAAGGTCAAGGATAACTCGTCGAGCCCTTTGATGAGACACTCGCGCCAAAAGTCATCAACAGTAAATTTGGCGCAGTCCTTGTCCCAACGCACCTCGCATTGCACCAAGTCGACCGTGATGTCAGCTGGGCTTGTGAGGGTTGCAACCCACTGCATCAGTCGCGCATGGTCAGTGGCCTCGAGCCTAACGGGCAATACACCATTTTTGAAGCAATTGTTATGGAAAATATCACCAAAAGTGGTGCCCACTAAGGCCCGGATGCCATAGTCAGCCAAGGCATAGACGGCACCTTCACGGGATGAGCCACAACCAAAGTTTTCATCGACCATCAAAACTTTGGGTGTTTGATCTTTTGCCGTGTTCAGGGGGTGCGGCTTTTGATTGCCGGCATCGTCAAACCGCGTGTCATGAAATAGAAACTGACCGTAGCCCAACGACCGGTCCTTTTTTAGAAATCGTGCGGGAATAATTTGATCGGTATCGACGTTGGGTCCAGGGATAGCAGCCACGGTGGCCGTCAGTGTGGTCAACGGTTCAAAGGTGGTGGCGGTTTGGGGCTTAGTCATGCGTGGGCTCCCAGTAAAGTACGAACGTCGGTCAGTTTGCCATTGACAGCGGCTGCAGCCGCCATGGCCGGACTCATCAAGTGTGTTCGAGTCCCAGGTCCCTGGCGGCCCATAAAATTGCGATTCGACGTTGAGGCGATCCGCTCACCTGGCTTGCCGATGTCGCCATTCATGGCCGCACACATCGAGCAGCCCGCTGATCGCCATTGAAGGCCAGCCTCGGTAAAAATCTTGTCTAGCCCCTCGGCTTCGGCTTGGGCTTTGATCAGTCCTGAGCCGGGCACGACAATGCCGGGTACTTTGGCTTGTCGGCCTTTGAGAACCCGAGCCGCGTCGCGCAAATCACCGAGTCTACTGTTGGTGCAAGAACCGATGAAAACGTGGTCGATGGCAATATCGGTGAGCCGGGTGCCCGGCAACAAACCCATGTAATCGAGCGCTTGTTGTGCGCTGGCTCGAGCCTGTGCGTCCTTCAAATCAGCGGGGTCTGGGACGACTTCATCGATGCCACAGCCGGCATCGGGGCTTGTGCCCCAGGTCACCATGGGTTTGACATCACGTGCGTCTAATGTCACTTCACGATCGAAGTGTGCCTCGTCGTCTGTGCGCAGTGTTTTCCAGTGGGCCAGTGCCTTGTCCCACAACGGGCCTTTGGGTGCCTGGGGTTTGTCGTGCAAATAGGCGTAAACCGTGTCGTCCGGTGCAATCATGCCCAGTCTTGCCCCTGCTTCAATCGACATGTTGCAAACGGTCAGGCGACCATCCATGTCTAGTGCCATGATGGCCGAGCCGGCGTATTCAATTGCGTATCCGACCGCGCCAGCGGCACCAATCTTGGCGATAATTGCCAGAATAATGTCTTTGGCGCTAACGCCAAGACCTAGCGTGCCATCGACTCGAATGCGCATCACGCGAGGTTTGATTTGCCAAAGTGTTTGCGTGGCCATCACGTGCATGCTTTCGGACTGACCGATGCCAAATGCGATCGCGCCAAGCGCGCCATGGGTGGACGTGTGGCTGTCGCTGCACACCAGGGTCATGCCGGGCAGGGTGATACCTTGTTCAGGCCCAACCACATGCACAATGCCTTGGCGTTGATCAGACAGCGGAAAGTGTGGGATGCCACCCCAGATCATGTTGTGATCGAACTGCGTAATCATTTTCCCGATCTCTGCCGTTGCGGCATCTTTTGCACGTCTGCCTGTGGTCGGGACGTAGTGATCTGGCACGCCAAATACCTGCGCAGGTTGGCGCAGCGACAGGTTTCGAGTGCGCAACTGATTGAACGCGTGAAACGAGCCCTCGTGCACGATGTGGCGGTCAATGTAGAGCAATGAAGGGCCGTGTTGACGGGCAATGACAGCGTGTGGTGTCCAGATTTTGTGAAATAGGCTATGAGTCATGATGAAGTGATGAGGTGTCCCATGTGCATTAACGTTTGGTGATGCCTAATTGTAGCCAAATTAATACCTGGCTCATACGCCTAACCAATTGATTTTTATGCAAAATAAACCAAGAAAAACGATATTGAGCCATTTGTAAAGATATAAAAATTTTTTAGCTATTTTTTCAATTTGCGCACACGGAATGATTTCGCTAATAAAAGTTGTTTGTCGGGTGATCTTTCGATCCCAGTCTGTAAGGTGTTCATTTGGTTCGAAGACTCGTGCCGTTTAGCAAAAAAGCAATCTGGTACAAAAGCTATAAAACACATCATTTTCGAAGCTTAGCAGGTCATGCCGTGGATCGGTTATGCCGTGTTAAAAAACGGAATATGGACAAATGCGAGACACTTTTTGGCTTTACTTCAACAAGCAGTTGTCATCCACACATTTCATTTCATAACTGTCATAGTTCTGACATATTCGATGGCTAAGATGACTCTGCTGGACTAAATATGTTGATCCTGTTGTTCGAAGTTTATCCAAAGGAATGCTATGAAAAAAATTATTTCGCAAGTTCTTATAGGCGGCGCGGTTGCGGCGTTTGGTTTGAGCGCTTCAGCTGCTGACATTACGGGCGCTGGCGCTACTTTCCCATACCCAGTCTACGCCAAATGGGCCGAAGCCTACAAAGCTCAAACCGGTGTTGGCTTGAACTATCAATCAATCGGCTCATCGGGTGGTATGCGCCAGATTCGTGCCAAGACAGTGACTTTTGGTGCAAGCGATAAGCCTATCGGTGGTTCTGATCTGGACAAAGACGGCTTGGTTCAGTTCCCAGCCATTATTGGTGGTACGGTTCCAGTCTTCAACCTCGAAGGTTTTAAGTCTGGTCAAGTTCGCATCACTGGCGAAGTTTTGGCCGAGATGTTCATGGGCACGATCTCCAACTGGAACGATCCAAAAATAGCAGCCATTAACCCAAGCTTGACTTTACCCAACCAAACCATCACCGTGGTTCACCGCGCCGATGGTTCAGGCACAACTTTTAACTTTACTGACTACCTCACTGTCGTCAGCAAAGCTTGGGCAGATAAAGTCGGTAAAGGTGCTGCTGTTAAGTGGCCAGCTGATGCATCATTGGGTGGTAAGGGTAACGAAGGGGTTGCCGCTAACGTTGCGCGCATCAAGGGATCAGTGGGCTATGTTGAATATGCCTATGCAAAAAAGACAAGCATTCCTTACATGCGTTTGCAAAACAAAGATGGCGTTTTTGTGCGTCCTGACGAGAAGTCATTCGCCGCAGCTGCTGCAGGTGCCGACTGGGGTAGCGTTCCTGGTATGGGTCTGTCAATCGTCGCCCAGCCTGGTGCCGACACATGGCCAATCTCAACCGCTTCTTTCATCTTGATGTACAAAAATCCAAGCGACAAAGAAGCGTCAGCCGGCGTATTGAAGTTTTTTGATTGGGCATTCAAAAATGGTCAACAAATGGCCATCGACTTGGATTACGTGCCATTGCCTGATTCATTGACCAACTTAATTCGCACCACGGTATGGTCACAAATCAATAATAAGTAATGTTCTCGCTTTAGGTTAGGTAACCTGACCCGAAAGGGTCAGGTATTTTTTGATGATTCGTCGGGAGCGTTTATGAGTCAGGCCCCCCAAGTTTTAGACAGTGATGCTTCCAACAAACGAATGCTTGCGGTCGTCAAGCGTCAAAAGTGGCAAGATTTGTTGTTTCATAAAGTAACGATGGGGTTTTCGCTACTCGTACTTCTGGCTCTGGTCAGTATCATTATTTCACTTTTTTACAGTGCATGGCCCGCCTTCAGTATGTTTGGTATTGGATTTATCTGGAGCGACGAGTGGGACATCGTCAACGACAAATTTGGTGCCCTCATTGCCATCTACGGCACGCTGATGAGTTCTGCCATCGCGCTGCTGATTGCCATACCACTGGCCTTTGGCATTGCACTGTTTCTCACTGAGACCTGTCCGACTTGGCTTCGTAGACCGCTTGGTACAGCCGTTGAGTTGCTTGCTGCAGTGCCTTCCATCATCTACGGTATGTTCGGACTGTTCATTTTTGCACCCCTTTTTGGTGAATATGGCCAGCCGGCCCTCCAGTCAACGTTAGGACAAATGCCACTGATTGGACCTTTTTTTGGCGGTGCCATGAACGGTATTGGCATCTTGGCAGCAGGCATCATTTTGGCCTTCATGGTTTTGCCGTTTATCGCTGCTGTGATGAGAGACGTGTTCGAAATAGTGCCGCCCATATTGCGAGAATCAGCCTACGGTGTCGGATGTACCACTTGGGAGGTGGTCCGTTACGTGGTTTTGCCATACACACAAAAAGGTGTGATCGGCGGCATCATGCTGGGTCTTGGCCGAGCTTTGGGTGAAACCATGGCGGTTACCTTCGTGATCGGTAATTCCCAACGTATCTTGCCCTCTTTATTCGCGCCTGGAACGTCGATTGCGTCGACACTGGCAAACGAATTTGCTGAGGCTGGGGATCTCCACTTGTCAGCACTCTTTGCACTTGGATTTCTGCTTTTTATCATTACCTTCGTCGTTCTTGGTGCAGCAAAAATTTTGATCATCCGCACAGAACGAGCCAAGGGATTCAAGACATAGCAAGGAAAAACGCTAATGAATAAGTCACTGTACGCCCGTCGCAAATTGGTCAACCAAATAGGAATGACGTTGTCTTTTTTGGCGATGGTTTTGGGGTTGTTCGTTCTGCTTTGGATTTTGTTGATTCTGTTTAAAAACGGTTTTCAAGCACTCAGTTGGTCACTTTTTACCGAATCCACACCCGCGCCAGGTTCTGAAGGTGGTGGCTTGGCGAATGCCATCCTTGGTAGTTTGATGATGGTTGGTTTCTCAGCCCTTATTAGCACGCCCATCGGTGTTTTTGCTGGTGTCTATTTGGCTGAATATGGCGATGAAAGCCGCACCGCGGAAGTCACGCGCTTTGTGACAGACATCATGCTGTCGGCTCCTTCAATTGTGTTGGGGCTGTTTGTATATGCCATTTTGGTGGCGCAGGTTGGTCACTTTTCTGGCTGGGCAGGAAGCATGGCTTTGTCGTTAATTGCTGTACCCGTGGTTGTGCGTACGACCGAGAACATGCTGCGTTTGGTACCAGGCAGTTTACGTGAGGCGGCTTTTGCGCTGGGTGCGCCCCGTTGGAAAGTGGCCACTTATGTGACCCTACAGGCCGCCAAAGCAGGCGTTTTAACCGGATTATTGCTCGCTTTAGCAAGAATCAGTGGTGAAACAGCGCCACTGCTATTTACGGCCCTGAACAACCAATTCTTCTCGGCTGATATGAATGCGCCACTTGCCAATTTGCCGGTTGTGATTTTCCAATTTGCAATGAGCCCTTACGATAATTGGATTAATTTGGCTTGGGGTGGGGCCTTGCTCATCACGTTGACAGTGTTGGTACTGAACATCATTGCGCGTGTTTTGTTCCGAGAAAAAGTTAGAGCCTAAACTCAAGAGAGATGACTATGTTGAACAGTGATACCAAATCGCCCGTTAATGCCATCGAGTGCAGAGGCCTAAACTTTTTTTACGGAAATTTTCAAGGTTTAAAAGACGTCAATCTTGATATCGCTGAAAAAAAGGTCACGGCTTTTATCGGTCCTTCAGGTTGCGGTAAGTCAACGCTTTTGCGTACGCTTAACCGCATGTACAGCCTGTACCCAGGACAGCGTGCTGAAGGTGAAATAAATTTTTATGGTCAAAATATACTGTCACCCAAGCAAGACTTGAACTTGTTGCGCGCTCAGGTGGGCATGGTTTTTCAAAAACCAACACCTTTCCCGATGACGATTTATGACAATATTGCCTTTGGTATTCGGCTTTACGAGAACATCAACAAAGCAGATCTTGATGAGCGGGTTGAGTGGGCCTTGACCAAAGCAGCCATATGGGATGAGGTCAAAGACAAACTCGGCCAGAGTGGTTTGTCACTGTCTGGTGGGCAACAGCAGCGCTTGTGCATTGCCCGTTCAGTGGCTGTCAAGCCAAAGGTTATTTTGCTAGACGAGCCGACATCGGCCTTAGATCCCATCTCAACGGCAAAAGTCGAAGACCTTATCTCCGAATTGAAATCGGACTACACCGTGGCAATCGTGACTCACAACATGCAGCAGGCTGCTCGGTTGTCCGACTTCACTGCGTATATGTACTTGGGTACTCTGGTTGAATTCAACCTGACCACCGAGATATTTACGCGCCCCAAAAATAAAGAAACAGAAGACTATATCACTGGACGATTTGGTTAAGCTGTGCTTTTCGTAAAAACGTGCTGGTTTTGTGCTTGTCGTCTTTAATGGTGTTTGAGTTGCTTTCAATTCAGCAATGTTTCGTTTTGGCAAATGCATAGTGGTGTTGACCGATTTTCAGTTTCTGTGCCCCTGACCAATAAAATTAGGTGGTTGCCATAAAATAGGGTTCGGCCCAAAGCCAAACCCTATTTGTTTCATGTGACTAATCCAGTCGTCTGATGCTACTTTTTGGCAGCGCCTGAGTCCTCAATGACTTTCTTCCATTTGGTGTATTCACTCATGATGAAGTCAGCAAAGACCTTTGGAGGACCACCCACTGGATCGGCGCCAGCGGCGATAAACTGCTTCTCCAGTGCGGGTAGGATCTTGTTAACGCCAGCGTTGACTTTGTCGATGATGGCTTGCGGCGTTCCGACAGGTGCCAGCAAACCGAACCATGATCCCGCTTGGTAACCCTTAAAACCAAGTTCTTCAACGGTAGGAATGTCGGGCATTGAACGCGAACGCTTCAAGCTCGTCACGGCGATTGGGGTCAACTTTCTGGCCTTGATCTGCCCAATAACGGAAGGAATGGTGGCAAACATGAAATCTGTTTGGCCAGCCAACAATCCGTTCAGTGCCTCGGCGTGAAGTTTTTTGTTGAGTGGCCTTTATAGCGCCTTAAGATTAGAGACTGAGCGAGCTCGTGTAAAGAGAATTATTGTCAGTTAAAACAATCGGATACGCCATACACCTTGGGATTATCCGGATGTACCAAATCAGCTTTTGCTGGCGGTTATTGTTTGGAATCCTAAGCACATGTTTTTTATTTTGGCTTTGGTTCGCAGCTAGGGGCTATTTGATGTTTGCGGATGAGACAGTGCGTATGAGACCAAGCGTATCTGCGAGATCATGTCAGTTGTTAAAAACCAATCGCCGTTGGGTGTTCGTCAGTCCTGACCCATGCTTTTTTAATCACAGGATTCACACTGTGGGCATTGATTACCCATGCGTAAGCGTATTGCATTGGGTTTTAACTCAGTGCTCTATTGCATTTAAGGCTTTGAAACTTGCACTGCTGTATGCACCAGGCGTGATGCTAGCCCTAGTGCAAGTAAGTATTACCCCATTGCACAAAGTCAGAAAAAGCCTCCTGCGCGAGGTATTGGGGCTCGAATCCTAAGCCTTTTCTGATTCGCTCAATGCTCATGGGTGAGCGTTTTGGGCTGGCGTTTCGTCCAATGTTGCAAAGCGAATTGTCGTCTACGCTCTCGTAGCTGAATCCCGGAAAGGTAGCAACGAGCTTTTCACACCATTGGTCAACATTCCAGCGTTGCCCAGATGAGAGGTGATAGAGCGGTTCAGGCCGGGTTTTGGCACTTAAGGCGCAAAGTACGCCAGAAGCCACATCGACTGAATAGACCCAATCGTTTGCGCAGTGACGCGACAATACAGCATGTTCTCCCAGATGCGCCGCTTTAAGTAACTGCAGTGGAATGCTTAATGTGTCGCGAACGCCCGTGCTGTATTCCCATCGGCCAAAGACGGTGCCCAACCGTATCACCGTGACATCTAGGTTGCGCCGTGAAGCGTAGCGCATACAAGTGCGTTCGGCGGCAAACTTACTGATGCCGTAGAGAGACTCTGGCATGGCAGCACTCGAATGCTCATCTAGCGACTCAGACCATTGGCCTGCTTCTCCAAAAACGGAGCCTGTCCCAAGCTGTATGAGTCGTTTGGTGCCGTGTCTCAAGCAGGCTTCTAAAAGCTCAATGGTGCCCATTAAGTTAACCCTAAAGATATCGTGCGCTGCTGTGATCTCACGTTCAGGGCCTGCGGTAATCGCTGCTGCATTGACGATGTTTTCAGGTTTTTTATCTGATAGCACCTCGTCTAGGTCCTCGCGGCGAGAGATATCCCCAGCGATAATTTCTAGTTGTCCTGGCAATTCTTGGAGTGCTTTTGTAAAAGCGTGCGGGGCCGTGTCAGGCCCAAATAAAATCACCCGCCCTTGCCTTGAAAGGATTTGTTGAGCGATGTTTAGCCCAACAAATCCCATGCCACCGGTTATCAGTACACTCATTATTTGAGTTTGATATTGGCTTTTGTGGCAACGTCGCGCCACTTTGCTGTTTCCGCATTGATAAATGCAGTGGCTTCTCTCGGTGACATCAAAATTGGATCAATGGCGACTTCGGCCAATCTTGCAACATAGGCGGGATCACGAATAATTGCGTCGTTCCATCCTTGCAGCTTCTTCTGAATACCGGCAGGTGTTTTTACTGGCACTGAAATGCCCCACCAGGTACTGGACATGATTTGTGGAAAGCCGAGTTCGGCAAAGGTAGGAACGTTTGGTAAGGGTTTAAGTCTGGTGTTGTTGGCCACCGCTAGGGCACGAACTTTACCAGCTTCAATATTTCCCTTGAGCGTTGTTAGGTCGTTTACCGTCATATCTACTTCGCCTTTAAGCAAAGCCATGGTTGCAGGTGCACCGCCCTTATAGGGAACGTGTAAGACGTCAATCCCAGTACCAACCTTCACCAGTTCAGAGCCCATCTGAACAATAGACCCAACACCTGCTGAGCCAAAGGTCAGTACTCCCGGCTTAGATTTGGCTAAGGCAATGAATTCTGCCAAGTTATTGGCGGGGACGGTTGCACTAACAACAAGGACATGCGGTGCATTGGCAATCAATCCGATCTGCGCAAAGTCCTTTTGGAATTCGTAGGGCAGGTTGGGCATCAATACTTGATTGATTGCCATGGTGCTGGTTGTGCCAAACAAAATTGAATAGCCATTGGGGTCGGCTCGCGCAACGTTGCTAGTGCCGATCGAACCGGCAGCACCAGCAATGTTTTCGATGACAACGGGTTGGCCAGCGAGCTTTGTTAGATATTGGGCATAGAGACGCCCAACAAAGTCAGCAGGCCCACCCGCGGGGAACGGAATAACCATTCTAATGGGACGGTTGGGGTAGTCTTCGCTAGCCATTGCTGTGGTTCCAAAGCAAGTAACAGCTGTTAGCGCGGCACCCAGAAATTGAATAGTGCGGCGGCGAAATTGACTTGTTTTTTTCTCGAATAAAGTTGGCTTTAACATATCACTAGTCTCCAAAGTTGAACACACAGTGTTCGTATTGAGCGGGGGCACGAATCGCGCCGCCGCGATAAAAGCTTTCGCTGAGTCGATCGAAACCTGCTCGATCGACACGCGTGTTGTCTGACCAAACTGCGCTTTGGCTGTAGCGGGTAATCGAATCGATTAAGTCATCCTCTGATAAATCCACAAAGTAGTCGCGAACAAGTGCTGTTATTTCAGCCGCACTGTGGTTGCTCATCCAAGACAATGCTTGTCCCAGAGCCCAGTCCAGTACTTGGATGTCAGACTCTCGTTTCGCTAGGGTTTTACGCGTTGTGATGAAAGCGGTGTAGACGGTAGGGCCGCGTGTGCTTTGTGCGTAAATCAAGTGGGCTTTGCCTGTTCTAAGTGCCTGGCTCACGAACGGTTCAAACGCTTGAATGACGTCAACCTCACCTTGTGCCAGTGCCTTTAACTGCGCTGGCATGTCCAAATCTGTTCTCAACTGTCTGGGGAGAGCCACACCAAGATCTGCCAAGTCAGCCTGAAGACACAACCAAGGCGTTGGGACCTCTTTAACAACCGAAACCCTCAAATTGGTTATATCTTTAAGGATTGCTCTGGGGTGGTCTGCCAATAAACAAAAGGGATCTCGGCCGACTGCTTGCGACACACTAACGAGTCTATGTGGATTGTTGGCGGTTGAGTCGCAATCAATCATCACGCGCATGGGTCCGCCCCAAGTTAGGTCGATCTGGCCTGACTTGACATCATCAATGGCGCTGCCCGGTGAGCCAGGTGGCAACCATTGCAAAGAGACACCTTCCTTTTCAGCCAATGCCAGTTCACGTAAAACATAAAAAGGAATGTAAAAAATTCCCCTAAAGTTTTCAGCGATGGTTAATGTCACCATGCTGTATCTTTCCTATATAAATTTTCTGTCTTTTTAATGTAGACAGAGAAACAACTTTCCGCAACAAAAAACTTAGATTTTCAATTTAAGCCGCCAAGTACAGACTCAATTCTTACCCAGTGCCGTCCGAGACTGACAGGCTTTAGTAAGAGATTCAACGTTTCTTGTGCTTTGAGGCTTTGTGCTCTAGCGCTTAGTTTTTAGCGTTTTGCACTAAAAGTGTAAAAGAACACATGTTTGGCATACGATTTGCCTTCTTTAAATTTAAACTTTCATCCCTTCAATCTTAATAATCGGGATTGATACCAGGCTCAGACTTGTTTTAAAGGTTGGGCAGCCTTGTGACTTCGTTGCCCTGATTTGATTTTAAGTCGCTGCTGCCCCTGTTTGCCAATGAGAGGCCATCGCCGTTTTGATCTCA
>CALBEY010000076.1 GCA_937888805.1 uncultured Burkholderiaceae bacterium | reverse complement strand
GCTTCCAGCGAGCTGACCGTTTGGGCACAGATCTCAACGGTCTGCGCGTTGTCGCGCGCGCTTTCTACCCCAAGTTGCTTCAGTAGTCGCAACGCCGTGGCAATGTCTTTGAGCTCTGGAACGTTGTGAAGCCGCAAGGGGTCTGCGGTTAACAGGGCGGCACAAAGGATGGGCAGGGCGGCATTTTTAGCCCCCGAAATCTCAACCTCGCCGTGCAAGGGTACGCCGCCGTGAATACTGAGCCGATCCATTAGGCTTTCGCCCCATACTCTTGGGGTGTCAGTGTTTTCATGGACAAAGCATGAATCTCATCTTTCATGCGGTGGCCAAGTGCCTGATAAACCAACTGGTGACGCGCGATTGGGCGCTTGCCCTCAAAAGCAGGGCTCACGATCAGCGCCTCAAAATGGGCGCCATCGCCGGTGACTTCAACCCGGTCACAGGTCAAGCCCTCTTCAATATAACGACGAATATCTTCTGGTGTAGGCAACATGGGGCAATCCTATCAAAGTCTCATCTTGTACCCACTGTCGAGCAAACGCATTGCCACGACCGTGAGCACCACAAATACAAACGACACCACCGCTAGGCTTAACCAAGGTGAGCTGTCAGACACCCCAAAAAAACCAAAGCGAAAGCCATCTATCGTATAAAAAATTGGGTTCCAGTGCGAGACACCCTGCCAAAATGGCGGCAAGATGTGGATTGAGTAAAAAACACCCGATAAAAACGTGGCGGGCATGATCAAGAAATTCTGAAACGCCGCCAACTGATCAAACTTCTCTGACCACAGTCCTGCGATCAAGCCCAAGATACCCATGATGGCGCTGGCCAGCATCGCAAACACAATCACCCAAACGGGTGCAACCACTGGCAAGGGAAAGAACAATAAGGCAACCAACCAAACCACGGCACCAACAGACAAACCACGCACCACAGCCGCCAACACGTACGCAGAAAAGAACTCTCGGTTTGATATGGGTGTGAGTAAAACAAACACCAAATTACCAGTCACCCGGCTTTGGATCAACGAGGATGACGGGTTGGCAAAGGCATTTTGCAACATCGACATCATCATCAAGCCCGGTATCAAAAAAGTGGTGTAAGGGATTTCACCATAGACCTGCAGGCGGTCTTGCAACACCTGAGCAAACACGATTAGGTACAACAATGCCGTGATCACTGGCGCGGCAATGGTCTGAAACCCCACTCGCCAGAACCGCAACAACTCTTTGTAAAGCAGGGTGTAGAAACCTGAACGCACCTGGGGATTGGCTTGCAATGGTGTCATGCGGCCGCCCGAGCGTTACGGTCATCACGCATGATCTGAACAAAGGCCTCTTCCAATCCGGCACCGCCGACGCGCGCCAACAAGGCCTCGGTCGTGTCAAGGGCCACCACGCGGCCCTCACGCACCATGGCAATACGGCCACACAGCGCCTCAGCTTCTTCAAGGTAATGGGTGGTCAACAAAATTGTGTGCCCTTCTTTGTTCAATCGTGCAATGAACTCCCAAAGGCTGCGACGAAGATCCACATCCACACCCGCAGTGGGCTCATCAAGCACGATCACCGGCGGGCGGTGAACCAGTGCTTGAGCCACCAACACGCGACGCTTCATGCCACCCGACAAAGACCGCATGTTGGCATTGGCTTTCGTTGAAAGGCCCAAATTATGGAGGACTTCGTCAATCCAATCGTCGTTGTGCCGCAAGCCGAAATAGCCAGACTGAATCCGTAAGGTCTCGCGAACGGTAAAAAACGGGTCGTAGACCAATTCTTGGGGCACCACACCCAAGGAGCGGCGCGACTGCCTGAAATCGGTCACCACATTGTGACCACACACCCAGGCTTGGCCTGAAGTGGCGTAGGACAGACCGGCCAAAATTGAGATCAACGATGTTTTGCCAGCACCATTGGGGCCTAGTAAGCCAAAAAACTCACCGTACTCAATGCGTAGATCAATGTCTTGTAAGGCCACCAGACCACTGCGAGGCTTTTTTAGCAAACGGTCCCACCAGTGTTTGTAGGGGGTCACATAGGTTTTGTGGATATGCTGAAATTCGATTGCGGCAGATGACATTCTATTTATTGATTATTCCGCTTGTTTAAAGCCGCGATCAGTCCGTCGATACCTGATCGGTTGATTTCTTGCGAAAACTGGCCACGGTAGTTTTGAATCAACCAGATGTTCTCAACGTTGAGGTCGTAAATGCGCCAACCTTCCGGTGTTTTCTCAAGCCGATAGTCGATGCGAATCGGCTGAACGTTGGTGCCTTGGACCACGCTTGAACGAACCACCACGTCTTTGGCGTTTTCATCACCACGAAAGGTCAACACTTCCATGCTGGTGCCGTTATCAATCTTCGATAAAGCGCCGGCGTAAGTGCGCACCAGCGTCGAGCGAAAGGCTTCAACAAGCGCTGCACGCTGCTCTGGCGTGGCATCACGCCAATGCTTACCCGCTGACAATCGCGTGGTTTTTTCAAAGTTAACGTAAGGCATCACATAGGCTTGCACGATTTCGTTGATGCGCGATACGTCTTGTTTTCTGACCGCGGGATCGGCTTTGAGCACGCTGAGCAACTCATCGGCCACAGCCTGGACAAAGACCGGCGGAGGATCTTGCGGATTGGGCGCAGCCGCCGCGGCCTGGCAACCAAACACGATAGCCAAAGCCATCAATAGCCAGACACTCAATTGAGTACCAAACCGGCGCTGACCTGACAACTGAAACACTACACTCATGGTGACTTCTCCGGTACGATGCCCAGCGTTTTTTCGTCCGCTTTCACATCTTCATAATCTTCGTAGTCTGGCAGCGCTTGAGCATCCGGATCACCCAACACTTGGGCCTCGCGACGCTGCAAATAAGCATCTCGTATGAAACTGTAAGGATCGAGTGCGGTGCTGTCGACTGTTTTGCTGACGGTGAGCAAGGCTTCACGTCGCACCACAAAATCCAATCCCCACAGTGAGTTACGCAGCGGCACATTTTTAATCATGCCGATGGTGTCGAGCTGGTTACCCACCAAGTTCACAACATCACCGGCGCCATCACGCACTGAGCTTGCACCAATAATCGGCAACACCAAGTAAGGACCTTGCGGCACACCCCAAACACCCAAGGTGATACCAAAATCATTGGGAATGCGCGGCTGCCCGTTCATACTGGCCACGTCAATACATCCGCCCAAACCCATGGTGGTGTTAAACATGAAGCGACCCACGGTGTTGATCGCATCAAAATGACGCTGCTGCAAAGCGCTGTTAAAGGCCGACCAAATCTCTCCAATGTTCAAATAAACATTGCGTATGCAGGTGCGCACTGGGCGCGGGGTCACAAAGGCATACAGTTCGGCCACCGGCCTGAAGATCCCGCGATCAAGCTCATCGTTAAACGCATAAACACCGCGGTTCATGCCCTCCCACGGGTCAGCGGGGTCAGTTGGGGCTTGCGTTGACGCACAGCCACCCAGGACCACGGCTATCGAAATTAAGAAAAGACGCTTCAAACTGGCACAGTGAGCATTCACCATCGTCATTAACCTGTTACTGCATTGAAAAGAAATCAATCGACCGCCCCTTCTCGTTCGGCGCTGCCATAAAGAAATTGGCTGATCAATTGTTCAAGAATGATCGCACTTTGCGTCAGTGTAATGTCATCGCCTGCAACCAACATACGGTCCTCGCCACCGGCGTCTAAACCGATGAACTGCTCGCCAAGCAGACCAGAGGTCAAGATGCTCGCAGACGTATCAGCGGGAAACTCAAAGTTTCGTTCGAGATTGACAGTCACCACCGCCTTGTACGTTTGATCATCAAAGCGAATATCAGCCACGCGTCCCACCACAACCCCAGCACTTTTGACGGGGGCCCGCACTTTGAGACCGCCAATGTTGTCAAAGCGAGCTTGAACCGCATAGGTGTCGGCCAGCGAAAAGCTGCTCAAGTTGCCCGCTCGTAACGCTAAAAACAGCAACGCAACAATACCTAGCATAACAAATAGACCAACCCAGACATCAACCTTTTGATTGGACATGCGGCTTACCTCATCAGTGACTAAACATGATCGCGGTCAAAACAAAATCCAGACCGAGCACCACCAAAGAACCTGCCACCACTGTTCGCGTGGTGGCACGTGACACCCCTTCAGGGGTCGGGCGACAATGCCACCCTTCAAACAACGCTATTAAAGTCACCGCCACGCCAAACACCACGCTTTTGATGACACCATTAAGCACATCGTTGAATACATCAACGCCGTTTTGCATTTGTGACCAAAAGGCACCCGTGTCGATACCAATCAAAATCACACCAACAAACCAACCACCCAAAATACCCATCATGGAAAACACCGCCGCCAAAATCGGCATGGCGATGATGCCGCCCAAGAATCTAGGCACCAAGACCCGGCGAATCGGATCAACCGCCATGACCTCCATGGCTGATAACTGTTCACCGGCCTTCATCAAACCAATCTCGGCGGTCAAAGACGTCCCCGCACGCCCCGCAAACAAAAGCGCCGTGACCACAGGCCCAAGCTCACGCACCAACGACAATGCCACCAACAGGCCTAACGCTTCTTCAGAGCCGTAGCGGTTTAGCGTGTAGTAGCCTTGTAAGCCCAACACGAAACCCACAAACAAGCCAGACACCAAAATAATGAGCAGCGAATAGTTGCCAATAAAGTGTACTTGCTGGATCACCAAACGCGGGCGCTTAACCACAATACCCAGTCGTGTGACCAGCATGCCAAAAAAGCGCGCCAGTTGACCCAGCACAACCAGCTTTTCAAGGGTGAAGCGGCCCACGGCTGCCAGCGCATTCATGGTCCAACCCCTTTGCACGCAGCCCAGCGTTCAAAGTCTGGCGTCACAGGGTAGTCAAAGGCAACAGGACCGTCGGGCGCACCATCCAAAAACTGTCGCACATAAGGGTCATTCGATTCACCAAGCGTGGCTGGCGATCCATGGGCTTTGAGCTCACCTTGACCGACAAGGTAGACCGTATCGGCAATGGCAAACGATTCCGCCACATCGTGGGTAATGAGCACCGAGGCGCAACCCAAACGGTCAGACAAACGACGTATGAGACGCGCGGTGACGCCCATGGAAATAGGATCTAAACCGGCGAACGGTTCGTCATAAAACACCAATTCAGGTTCACGCACCACGGCACGAGCCAAGGCCACGCGGCGGGCCATGCCACCGGATATGGCTGACAGTTTCAAATGAGCGGCCGCCTTCAAACCAACCGCATCGAGTGTTTCCAATACTTTGTGGGTCAACTCAGCTTCTGAAAGCGTCGTGTGTTCGCGCAATGGGAACGCCACGTTCTCAAACACATTCAGGTCTGTGAACAGGGCGCCGTGCTGAAACAACACGCCCATGCGCTGGCGCAGCGATTGCAATCCCGCCCCCCCTAGACCGACGATGGATTGCCCAAACACCGAAACAACACCAGCTTGGGGAGACAATTGGCCAGTTGCCGCTCGCATGAGCGTGGTTTTACCAGACCCTGAGCCGCCCATGAGGGCCACGACCTCACCGGCTTTGATTTGCAGAGACAAATCCGCCAAAACCACAAAGTCACCATAGCCCAACGTCACGCGGTCAAACGACAGCAAAACGTTGGGATCGGACGGATCGGATTCGCGCTCGGCAGCAGCGGGGCTGGAAAAATTCATGACGCCATTGTACTGTGGCGCCATGAACCCGGTAGGATCAATGCAGGCAACGGGGTGTCACTAGCGAGGCAGTTCGCTCACGCCCATCAAAAACTCGTCGACCGCGCGGGCGCACTGTCGACCCTCGCGAATGGCCCAAACCACCAATGACTGACCACGACGCACATCACCCGCCGCAAAAATCTTGGGCACGCTAGTCTGGTAGTCATCGGTGTTGGCCCGCGCGTTGCCGCGCGGATCCATCTCAACACCAAATGATTGCAACATTTGGTTAATCGGTGACACAAAGCCCATGGCCAATAACACCAAGTCGGCTTTGATGTCGAACTCTGAGCCCGCCACTTCTTGCATTCTCATCTGACCGGTGGCCTCATCGCGCAACCACTCGACCTTGGCGCCAATGATTTTGGTGACTTTTCCTTTCTCGCCTTTGATTGATTTGGTCGTGATGGCCCAATCGCGATCCACGCCTTCATCGTGCGAGGAAGACGTGCGCAACTTGGCGGGCCAGTACGGCCAGGTCATGGCCACGTTTTCATGTTCGGGGGGTTTGGGCATCAACTCAATTTGTGTCACTGACACCGCACCATGACGGTTGCTGGTGCCCACGCAATCCGAACCCGTGTCACCACCACCAATCACCACCACGTGCTTGCCTTTTGCCAAGGTTTGGCCTGACACATTATCACCGGCCACCACTTTGTTTTGGGGACGTAAGAAGTCCATGGCAAACATCACACCATCGAGCTCTCGGCCTTCGACGGGCAAATCACGTGGGTTTTCACAACCGCCTGACAAGACCACGGCATCAAACGCCTCGTCTAGCTGCGCCGGGGTCATGACCGTCAAGCCAGCGGCCATGCTGTCATCTGGTGAGCCGATATAGGTCGATGGACAAAACGTCACGCCCTCGGCCTGCATTTGCGCAATTCGTTGGTCAATCAAGCGCTTCTCGAGCTTGAAATCAGGAATGCCATAGCGCAACAAACCACCAATACGGTCTTGCTTCTCAAACACCGTCACATCGTGACCGGCGCGAGCCAATTGCTGCGCTGCAGCCATACCGGCTGGGCCAGAACCCACCACGGCGACTTTCTTGCCCGTGCGCGAGCTCGGTGGTTGCGGCACAACCCAACCCTCTTCCCAACCCTTGTCGATAATGGCGTGTTCGATTGACTTGATGCCAACCGGGTCGTTATTGATGGTCAACGTACAGGCGGCCTCACAAGGTGCTGGGCAAATACGACCTGTGAACTCAGGAAAGTTATTGGTCGAATGCAACACAGTCAGGGCCTCGCGCCATTGCTGGCGAAACACCAAATCATTCCAGTCGGGAATGATGTTATTGACCGGACAGCCCGAGTTACAGAATGGAATGCCGCAGTCCATGCATCGCGCACCCTGCTTGCCAGCTTCGGCGTCGGTCAGACGCACGACAAACTCTCGCCAATGCTTCACCCTTGACTCAGGTGCCTCGTAGGCCTCTGACAGGCGCTTTAGTTCTAAAAAACCAGTTACCTTACCCATGATTTCTATATCCCCTCGTTAAGCAGCTTTGGCTGCTGGGTTGGCCTTGTCCCACAATTCACCCAAGGCACGACGATATTCCATTGGCATGACTTTCACGAAAAAACCGCGAGCGCTTTGCCAATTACCCAAGATGTCACGAGCCCTAAAGCTGCCGGTGTAGCGGAAGTGGTTTTCGATCAAGCGTTTCAGAATGACTTCATCTGTTTCGCGCTCTAGATCACGACTGGAACTGTGCCAGCCTTCTATACCTACTTTTTCTTTTTGCTCAGCCGCTGTGAGCACAGGCTCAAGCTCGACCATACTCAGGTTGCAGTTCTCAGCGAACTGGCGCTCAGGATCGTAGACATAAGCCACCCCACCTGACATGCCAGCGGCAAAGTTGCGACCGGTGCGACCGAGCACCACCACGGTGCCGCCTGTCATGTACTCACAGCCGTGATCCCCCGTGCCCTCGACCACGGCAAGGGCGCCCGAATTACGAACCGCAAAGCGCTCACCCGCCACGCCACTTAAGTAAGCCTCACCAAAAGTGGCGCCGTAGAGCACGGTGTTGCCCACAATGATTTGTTCAGGACCAAACCCACGGAAGTCGTTGGGGCTACGCACGATAATGCGCCCGCCTGCCAATCCTTTACCGACGTAATCGTTGCCTTCACCCACCAAATCAAAGGTCACGCCATGCGCCAAAAACGCCCCAAAGCTTTGTCCGGCGCTGCCGTTGAGTTGGATGTGGATTGCATCATCGGCCAAACCGTCGTTGCCGTGTCGACGGGCGATTTCACCGGACAACATGGCGCCAACGCTACGGTTGCGGTTACGCACCGGTGTGATGAAGGAGACCTTCTCACCATTTTCAATGGCTTGCTTGCTGCGTTCAATCAACTGGTGATCTAACGCGGCCTCAAGGCCGTGGTCTTGAGTCTCAACGTGATAGCGTGGGCTTGAACTAATTGGCTGATAAAACACCTTGGTGAAGTCCAAACCGTGCGCCTTCCAGTGCTCGATGCCTTGGCGGGTATCGAGCAAATCAGTACGACCAATCAGCTCATCGAATTGACGCACGCCGAGTTGGGCCATCAGCTCTCGCACTTCTTCGGCAACGAAGAAGAAGTAGTTCACCACGTGTTCGGGTTTGCCTTGAAATTTCTGGCGCAAGACGGGGTCTTGCGTAGCCACACCAACCGGGCAAGTATTGAGGTGGCATTTGCGCATCATGATGCAGCCCTCAACCACCAATGGCGCGGTCGCAAAACCAAATTCATCGGCACCAAGCAAGGCACCAACCACCACATCACGGCCGGTTTTCATTTGACCGTCTGCTTGCACCCGGATGCGGCTTCGCAGGTTATTGATCACCAACGTTTGCTGGGTTTCAGCCAAGCCCAGTTCCCAAGGTGTGCCAGCGTGCTTGATCGATGAAATGGGTGAAGCGCCAGTGCCACCGTCATGGCCAGCAATCGTCACGTGATCAGACTTGGCTTTGGCCACACCTGCTGCCACGGTACCCACACCAACTTCAGAGACCAATTTGACCGAAATCGAGGCACGCGCATTGGCATTTTTTAAGTCATGTATCAACTGCGCCAAATCTTCGATCGAGTAGATGTCGTGGTGTGGGGGTGGTGAAATCAAACCAACGCCAGGTACCGAGCAACGCAACTTGGCGATGTATTCCGAGACCTTGTGACCAGGCAACTGACCGCCTTCGCCAGGTTTTGCGCCTTGTGCCATTTTGATCTGAATTTGATCGGCGCTAGCCAAATATTCCGCGTTAACACCAAATCGACCTGAGGCCACTTGCTTGATTTTTGAGCGCAAGGAGTCGCCTTTGCGCAAGGGCACATCGGCTTCGATCCGATCTGAACCGAGCACAGAGGCCAGTGAGTCACCGTCCTGAATATCACTACCACCCGATTGCATTTCACGGCGGTAACGCAAATCGTCCTCACCACCTTCACCGGTGTTTGATTTGCCACCGATGCGATTCATGGCAACCGCCAAAACAGCGTGCGCTTCTGTCGAAATTGAACCCAAGGACATGGCACCCGTTGCAAATCGCTTGACGATCTCCTTGGCGGGCTCAACTTCCTCTAGAGCAATGGCTTGGCTCGGATCAAACTTAAACTCAAACAACCCACGCAAAGTCATGTGACGCTTGCTCTGATCATTGATCATTTGGGCGTACTCTTTGTAAGTCGAGTAGTTGTTTGCACGGCTGGCATGTTGCAATTTTGCAATCGCGTCAGGCGTCCACATGTGCTGCTCGCCGCGAACGCGGTAAGCGTAATCGCCACCCGCCTCTAGTGCATTGGCCAAAACGGGATCTTTGCTAAAGGCCGAGTGGTGAACACGCAAGGCTTCTTCGGCAATCTCAAAAACATCAACGCCTTCAATGTTGCTGGTGGTGCCAGGGAAGTACTTTTTGATGAGTTCTGAATGCAAGCCAACCGCTTCAAAAATCTGCGCACCGCAATACGACATGAAAGTTGAGATGCCCATTTTGGACATGACTTTGTTTAAGCCCTTACCGATGGCCTTGATGTAGTTCTTAACCGCCAAATCGCCGTTTTCGGCTTTGGCGCGCACCGTCTCAAGCGAGAGGTAAGGGTGGATGGCTTCAGCACCATAACCACCAAGCAGCGCAAAGTGATGCACTTCGCGTGCCGACCCGGTTTCGACCACCAAACCAGTCAGCGTCCGAACGCCAGCGGTGATGAGGTGCTGGTGTATGGCCGATGTTGCCAGAAGCGCAGGGATCGCGACTCGGTCAGCATCGACCAAACGATCCGACAAAATCAGCACGTTGTAGCCGCTGATCACCGCATCGGCGGCACTGGCACACAAAGCCGCGATGCGTGCCTCGATTCCTTCAGAACCCCAAGCGGCAGGGTAAGTGATGTCAAGCTCAAAACTGCGGAACTTCAAACCCGTGATGTGATCCACGTCACGTAACTGTGCCATGGCGTTTTCATCAAGGACCGGCTGGGCGATCTCAAGGCGCAATGGCGGGTTGACGTTATTGATATCAAGCAGATTGGGCTTGGGACCAATGAAAGAGACCAAAGACATCACCAACTGTTCACGGATGGGATCAATCGGTGGGTTGGTTACCTGAGCAAACAACTGTCTGAAGTAGTTATAAAACGGTTTGGCGCGATCTGACAGCACCGCCAACGGTGTGTCGTTGCCCATGGAACCGGTCGCCTCTTCACCAGCGTGAGCCATGGGATCCAAGATGAACTTATAGTCTTCTTGGGTCCAACCAAATGCTTGTTGGCGATCGAGTAAGGAAATAGGCGACTGTGTCTGAGCTTTGGCTGCCGCATCGGGCGTGGGTAAGCTTTCGAGCTTGACACGCAGCCGGTCAATCCACTGCCGGTAGGGGCGGCTGTTGGCCAACTGCGACTTGATTTCGTCATCACCAATGATACGACCCTGCTCTAAGTCGATCAAGAACATCTTGCCGGGCTGCAGACGCCATTTTTGAACAATACGACTCTCGGCGATCGGCAAAACCCCGGCTTCAGAAGCCATGATCACCAAATCGTCATCGGTGATTAAGTAACGCGCCGGACGCAGGCCATTGCGGTCTAGGGTGGCACCAATTTGGCGACCATCGGTAAAGGCGACCGCCGCTGGGCCATCCCATGGCTCCATCATCGCGGCGTGATACTCGTAGAACGCACGACGCGACGGATCCATGTGCGTGTGTTGCTCCCAAGCCTCGGGGATCATCATCATCATGGCGTGGGCTAAGGAATAACCTGACATCACCAACAACTCAAGACAGTTGTCAAAGGTGGCGGTGTCGGACTGGCCGGGGTAGACAATCGGGTAAAGCTTGGCGAGATCGTCGCCAAGCACGGCTGATTCCATCGTGCCTTCGCGAGCGCGCAACCAGTTGTAGTTGCCCTTCACGGTGTTGATCTCACCGTTGTGCGCAATCAAGCGATAGGGATGAGCCAATGGCCAAGCGGGGAACGTGTTGGTCGAGAAGCGTTGGTGCACCAACGCCAAGGCTGACACGGCGCGGGGATCGCTTAAATCGCGGTAGTACTGGCCCACTTGGTTGGCCAGTAATAGGCCTTTGTAGACCACCGTCCGCACGGAAACGGACGGCACAAAATACTCTGTGCCGTGCGCGAGCTTCATTTTGTAAATCGCGTGGCTGGCAGTCTTACGGATCACATAGAGCTTACGCTCAAGCGCATCGGGCACCATCACATTGGCACCGCGACCAATAAAGAGCTGACGAATCACAGGCTCACAGGCTTTTACCGTTGGCGACATGGGCATATCAGCGTCTATCGGCACATCACGCCAACCGAGCACCACTTGACCCTCAGCATGCACGGCACGCTCAAGCGCCTGCTCACAGGCCAGACGGGAGGCCATCTCTTTGGGTAAAAACACCATGGCCACGCCATACTCACCCGGCTCAGGCAATATCACGCCTCGGGCGGCCATGTCTTCACGATAAAGCGCATCGGGGATTTGAATCAGGATACCGGCGCCATCACCCATCAATTTATCGGCACCAACAGCGCCACGGTGGTCGATGTTTTCTAGAATCATCAGACCCTGGGTAATGATCGAGTGCGAGGGTTGACCCTTGATGTGGGCCACAAACCCCACGCCGCAAGCATCATGCTCATTGGTCGGCGAATAAAGGCCTTGCGCTTCTGGGGCACGCGAAAGAGGGGCGGCGGGTTTCTGTTGAAACGTCAGCGGAAAAGTAGGCATACTAGGCTCCATGGCAACCGCGGCGTATTGCAGCGCGGAAGATGAAGATACTGCTGTCTCACGAAGATTGCAAGAAAATAATAAAGGGTCTGTCCCCAATAAAAACATTTTTCTTATTTCAAATAAAATAATGGGGACAGATCAATACCGTGTGATTTTCGCGCTGGCTAGCGCTAGGGGGCTTTGCTTGGCCGTCCCCGCTGTTTGGGCGTGGCCCGGCGCGAAGCGACAGTTTCTAAACTTTTGGCGAAAACCGCCGACCCTAGTGCCCACTGGCCTTTGATGGCGAACTCAATCTGCTGTCTTTGGGCCAAGTCCAAACCCGCCAGCAACATTGCCCGATATTTGGCCTGCCGGTCAAACGGCGTGTTGCCACAGCGCCAATAATCCTGATGATCTTGGACAAATGCGCGTTGCGCATCGGGCTCGCCACAGTGCTGCGGCGCCGAGGACCAACGCCAGGCCAGTGCACTCGGGGCATAGCCGGTAGTCACTGGCGTTGTTTCAAGCCATACCAAGGTAGGCAAAACCCATTGACCGGGCTCAAGCACCGTGTTGCGGTAGCGCCCGACAAACACCCCGCCGCACTTTAAGTGTGCTGAGAGGTGCCTGCCGATGTTTTGCATCAAACGACTGATAGATGGCCTGTCTGTTGGGGTGACCAGTAACGATAAGGCCTGCGGGGTGAGGGACCACCCATGTACTCGCACGCCCTCAGCCTGTGCGAACTGCCGCACCCAATCGACCAGCAGCCCAAAAGGCGCTTTTTCAAGCGATTCTTGCCAAGCCTGTGCCAAATGAGGCACAAAACTGGCCTGCACCAGCTGTGGCAATCCTGGGGCGTAGAGCCGAGCGAGCCGCATGGGCTATTTCCTCGCATGGACAACGGTTGTGCTCAATTATGCTACCGATTTCGCTCAAAAATGACGGAACTCAGTGACATCTTTTTTGTCCTATTAGCACTCACAACGAGCGAGTGCTAATATATCAATAAGAGGTATACACAATATTGAAACCAGACCCCATTTTTACCTCAATGCGTACGGAGGCACAGATGTCAACTGAACGAAATCTTGCGCTGTCACCCACCAATATGGCTGTCGCCATGGCGAACCCCGGTGCGCTCGGATCGATTGAGGCTTACATTTCAGCGGTTAACCAGATTCCAGTGTTGAGCGCTGAGCGAGAGAACGCGTTGGCCGTCAAGCTACGCGAAGACGGCGATTTAGACGCCGCTCGCGATTTGGTGTTGTCACATTTACGGCTAGTCGTGTCGGTCGCTCGCCAGTATCTGGGCTATGGCCTCGCGCATGCCGACCTGATTCAAGAAGGCAACGTCGGTCTTATGAAAGCAGTCAAACGATATGACCCCGAGCGCGGTGTTCGCTTGGTCTCGTTTGCCGTGCACTGGATCAAAGCTGAAATTCACGAATTTATTGTGCGCAACTGGCGCCTAGTTAAAGTCGCGACCACCAAAGCGCAACGCAAGCTTTTCTTTAACTTAAGAAGAATGCGTCCCGATGGCGGCAGCTTGAATCCAGCAGCGGTTGATCAAATGGCCAAAGACCTGAATGTTCGCACTCAAGATGTGCGCGAAATGGAAGTTCGAATGACGGGCCGAGAAATGTCTCTGGACACGCCTACGCACGATGAAGACAGCCACAGCCCCATAGACTACTTGTCAGACAACGGTGCCTATGACCCAACCGAGGTCATTGCCCGCCAGTCACAGGACACCTTGCATGGTGAAGGCCTGCTCGAGGCGCTTGATACCCTCGATGAGCGCGCTCGTAAAATTGTCACCGCCCGTTGGCTTAATGATGAGGGCGGTGCCACATTACATGAGTTGGCCGATGAGTTTGGTGTGTCCGCTGAGCGGATTCGGCAAATCGAAGCTTCGGCCTTCAAAAAAATGCGCCTCGCGCTACAGCCCGCTTAACAATAGCCAAAACGCAATAACCGCGATCAATCCAACCGGTATTACTTTTGCCGGTTGGACTCCCACTTTACGCCCGTTTTCATAAGCACGGCTGTTGGCAGTCTATCGCCAGAGACAGGGTTGGTTTGTTGCAATTGGTTACTTCTCAGATACCATAACGAGCATGGATGCAAGCACGCTTGTTTTTGGTTTGTCTGGCCTTTTGATCTTGGTCTGTTTTTTGTCGCCTTTGGCAAGCCTTTTACGCCTTCCCAACGCCTTGTTGCTGTCTGCTGTGGGCGCTTTGCTGGGCTACTTGATTCACACCAATCAATGGGCACCGGCTTGGCTCGGAGACTACCTGACATCCTTACAAGCCTTCGAAATCCCTTCTGACACCATCTTGGTGGTTTTTTTGCCAGTGCTGTTGTTTGAAACAGCGCTGGCCATGAATGTGCGCAGAATGATGGGTGACTTGGCGCCGATTTTGCTTTTGGCTGTGGTGGCAGTACTCATATGCACCATATTTGTGGGTTTTGGTGTTTCGCGCATTTCGAACTTTAGCGTGGCCGTCTGTTTATTGCTCGGCGCCATCATCGCGACCACCGATCCTGCTGCAGTGGTCAGCATCTTCAAAGAGGTCGGCGCCCCCAAACGGTTGACCACGATTGTTGAGGGCGAAAGCCTTTTAAACGATGCGGCAGCGATTGCGCTTTATTCGGTGATGTTAGGCATTGTGGCCAGCGGCGGCACCGGGGGATGGGCACCCGGCAGCATGGCACTGACTTTTTTAGACTTACTGGTTGGTGGTGCCTTCTGTGGTTTTATCATCGGCCACATAGCCTGCGCTGCGCTGCCCTTGCTGCGGGGCTGGCCATCGGCTGAAATTTCATTAACAGTGGCAATGGCCTACCTGTCTTACATCATTGCGGAACAATATTTCGAGGTCTCTGGGGTGGTTTCAACGGTTGTGGCAGGGCTCGTTGTTGGCTCGGTTGGTCGAACGCGCGTCACACCGACTACCTTTTATGCCATGGCCGAGTCTTGGAAACAGTTTGGCTTTTGGGCAACCTCGCTGGTGTTTGTGTTCGCCGCCATGATGATTCCGCGTTTAATGGCCGACGCCACTTGGATGCACTTGGGCATTGTTGCCATGATGATGCTGATGGCGCTTTTGGCACGGATGGTGACGGTTTTTGGGTTGCTGCCCTTACTCACAGCAGCGGTCGGCACGCGTGTAGATAACCGCTACAAAACGGTTATTTGTTGGGGTGGCCTGCGCGGGGCGTTGTCGCTGGCACTGGCCTTAGCCGTGACTGAACACCGTGATCTGCCCAGTGACGTGCGTTCATTCGTGGCGATTGGCGCCACTGGCTTTGTACTGAGCTCATTGATGATCAACGGTTTAACGTTGCGGCCCTTGATTCGACTGCTGGGATTGGACAAGTTAACCACCAACGAGCGCGCCTTGCGGAATCAAGCGTTAGTAATAACCGTTTCTGAGCTGCAAAAAGAAACCGAACGAATTGCCGTTGACGAACAAATCAGTCGCAGCGCCCGCCAACGCATCAGCCATGTGTTTGACGCCAGCGTGACGAGCATTTCGGATGCACAGATTGATCAGTTTAGCCACGACGATCGGGTGCAGCTGGGCCTTTCGATGGTCGTGAAGCGCGAGTTCGAGTTGTTTTTTGCGGGTCTTCGGGAGCAAGGGTTTGACGCTCGTACAGCCGAGCGTCTCTTGGCCCTGTCTGAGCGCCTCGAAGACCAAGTCAAAGCCAATGGCCTAGCTGGCTTTGAGCAAGGCCTTAGGCGCTCGCTCGACTACCCGCGGGTCTTTCGATTGATGCTCTATATCAATCAGTTTGTTGGGGTCCAACGCTGGCTTGGGCGCGCCTTGAGCCAACGGTTTGTCGAGCTCGTGGGTATTCGCTGGGCGACACGACGGCTTTTGGTCTTTGCTGATCAAAAAACTCGCCCCATGATTGGCGATGCGGCAACCGAAAGCATCACGCAGTGCTTGCGCATGCGCCTGCAACTCGTTGACGAGAACATGCAGGCCATGCGCTTGCAATACCCTGCGTTTGCGCAATGGCTCGAGGAAAACTACCTGGGCAAGCTTGCGCGCACGCTAGAAAGAAGCCGTTACCGGCAAATGCTGTCTGACTCATTAATTTCGGGTGAAGTCTACGACGCGCTGATGGCGCAACTCGACGACCGCTGGTACTTTTTAGACCAGCAAGCGCCACTGGACATCGAATTGGCGTCGGTGGATTTGGTGCATAAAGTACCGTTGCTCAGTGCCTTATCAGACCAAGCACTCCGACCTTTGGTGAAATCCTTACGCACACGCTTGGCCATGCCAAACGAACTCATTCAAGGACCAAGCAAACCAAACCCTTCGCTTTACTTTGTGGCTTCAGGTGCGGTTTCTGTGTTGTTACCCGATGCGACTCATATTGAGCTGGGGTCAGGCGAGTTTTTTGGTGAGCTGTACCTGCTTAAACCTGATGCGCCTGAGTTCGAGGTGCGCTCTTTGGGTTACACCAAGTTACTCGAGTTGTCGGCCAAAGACTTTAAAAACTTGGTGGCTAGCGACTCGCAACTGCGAGAGGCGATCGAAAAAGTGGCCAAAGAGCGGTTGCGCGCCTTAGAGGTGGGTCGTTCAAGCCTGACATAGTCGATCCCTGCGATCCATTTGATCCAAGAGCTCTTGGGAGATGACAATGCCGGCTTCAACGGTGAACACATTATCCAATAACATTTGTGCCACCTCTTTAGGCGGCAAGGCCACGATTGTCATGACTTCGCCGTCTTGATTCTCTGGCACCACATCCAATGGCAACACGCACTCGCAAGTGATGACATCTTCACACTGAAAACCTTCGGGCAATCGACGCTGCATGCGGGTGATGACTCTCAATGGGGTGCGGTGAGCCAGAGCCCGCTCGTCGAGACCCGCCTCTTCGGCCGTCTCGCGCACCAAAGCCAAGTCGTCCCCCTCACCAAGACCAACCAAGCCGCCCACCAGGGTGTCCCACAGGCCGGGATCGGTGGCTTTATCGAGGGCTCGACGAGCAACCCACAGATCGCCTGATTCAGACCAAGCATTGAGGTGCACGGCACGGGTCACCAGTCCCAAGGCCCTAACGGCACCGCGTTCGATGGCTGCGATCGATTGACCGCCCGCCCAAACATCGAGTAACTCATCGCGCCACTTGGGTAGGCAACCCGCATTAAGCAAGCATTGTGAGAACGCATTAAGCTGTTGATCGATCTGATCGCGCGACAAATTGGAGCTTATGACCAAGGCACTCCCGGAAAAAAGAGTCGGAAAGTGTTCGCGTAAGATTTGGGCAGCGGGCGGGAAGATTGAGCCACATTTTTGGTCGGCGATCACCAAAGACGGTGAACCAGCGTGAGGTGTTTGTTGGGTGTTTTGCAGGGCTTGGGCTAAAAACGCGCTTAACGATTGACGCATTAGGTCTTGATTGATCATCTCTGACGATTCCGAAGGATTCCACAAATTGTAACGGGGCTTTCGCCAGTTACGCTCAGCTTCGCTATAATTCACAATATTGTTGATTAAGATTTCACTTTCCCGGTTTGAGCGCTCAGCACGCGCTGGTTTGGCATAGATCGCCTACCAACTCAAAAATCGGTTGTTTAAAGCATTGTCTCGAGGTGAGCATGATGAAGTTAAAGGGATATCTCCTGACGGCCTGTGCCTTGCTAATGACTGGCTTGGCCAGCGCACAAGTGCAAGACATGCCTGGAGGGCCTAAGGTTAACCAGCTGAACTTAACCACTGGCGTGACGCAAATCGCCCGCGATGTGGCTTGGCTACATTGGATGATGTTGATCATCTGTTTGGTGATATTTGTGGGTGTGTTCGGTGTGATGTTCTATTCCATCTGGGCTCACCGCAAGTCAAAAGGGGCCAAGCCGGCCACTTTCCATGAAAACGTCGGCATTGAAATTGCCTGGACGGTGATTCCATTCTTGATCGTCATTGGCATGGCGCTACCAGCAACACGGACCGTGGTTGCGATGAAAGACACGTCTGGTGCTGACATGACGATTAAAGTCACGGGTTACCAGTGGAAATGGGGTTACGAATACCTTGATGGGCCTGCCACCGGTGTTGAGTTGCTATCCACCCTTGCGACACCTCGTGCTCAAATACAAAACCTTGAACCCAAAGGCGAGTTCTATTTGATGGAGGTCGACCAACCCTTGGTTGTGCCGATCGGACAGAAAGTTCGCATTGTGGTGACAGCTGCTGACGTGATTCACTCTTGGATGGTGCCCGATTTGGGTGTCAAGCAAGATGCTATTCCTGGCTTTTTGCGTGACACATGGTTCCGTGCTGAAAAAGTGGGTGTTTACCGCGGGCAGTGCGCGGAGCTTTGCGGTAAAGATCATGCCTTCATGCCCATTGTTGTGAGCGTGGTCACAAAAGAGGATTTTGCGGCTTGGGCTGCTGAGCGGCAAGCCAAGATGGCTGGTGTCGTCAACGAACCCGCACCGTCCGAGACTGCTGGTGCGTTGGCGGCTCAACAGCCCCTAAACGATGGCGTCAATAAGATCGCTCCCGTGAGTGCCCCTTTAAAAGTTAGTGACGCTCGATTTTAATTAAAACCGGGGGTAACCCCCGGTGAATCTGCAGTATCCATGACGTTTTTAATTCAATACTCGTTAATGTATTGTCACTACACCCGCCGGCCGGGTGCTCAAAACCGACTCAGGTCAGGAGAGAAGCATGAGTAGCGTTACCGTAGATCAGATCCCAGGCAAAGGCGAGGACATCTCTGACGGTCATCATGATGATCACGCCCACGGTGCGCCCCATGGGTGGCGCCGCTGGTTGTTTGCAACCAACCACAAAGACATCGGCACGATGTATTTGATCTTTGCGTTCACCATGTTTTTAGAAGGTGGCCTTCTGGCGCTGTTGCTCAGAACGGAACTGTTCATGCCTGGCATCCAGTTTTTCCAGCCGGAATTATTCAACCAGTTCACAACCATGCACGGCCTGATCATGGTGTTCGGCGCGATCATGCCGGCCTTTGTGGGTTTTGCAAACTGGATGATCCCGCTACAGATCGGCGCCTCTGACATGGCATTTGCACGGATGAACAACTTCAGTTTCTGGTTGCTGCCCGTCGCCGCCATCTTGCTGACGACCTCTTTCTTTGTGCCTGGTGGCGCAACAGCCGCTGGTTGGACGCTCTATGCGCCCCTAACTTTACAGATGGGTCCAGGTATGGATTTGGCGATTTTCGCCATTCATCTCATGGGCGCTTCTTCCATCATGGGTGCGATCAACATTGTTGTCACCATCCTGAACATGCGCGCACCTGGCATGACCTTGATGAAGATGCCATTGTTCTGCTGGACTTGGTTGATTACCGCTTACCTCTTGATTGCTGTGATGCCCGTGCTGGCTGCCGCCATTACGATGATCCTGACTGACCGTCACTTTGGCACCGCGTTCTTTAACGCCGCTGCTGGTGGTGACCCTGTGCTTTACCAGCACATCTTTTGGTTCTTCGGTCACCCCGAGGTTTACATCATGATTCTGCCAGCATTCGGGATTATTTCGGCCATCGTGCCAGCGTTTGCCCGTAAGCAGTTGTTTGGTTATGCCTCTATGGTGTATGCAACCGCCTCCATTGCGATTCTGTCGTTCATAGTCTGGGCGCACCATATGTTCACGACCGGTATGCCAGTCACAGCGCAGCTGTACTTTGTTTACGCGACAATGCTGATCTCGATCCCAACGGGTGTAAAAGTGTTTAACTGGGTCGCCACCATGTGGAAAGGCTCCATGACTTTTGAAACACCCATGTTGTTTGCCATTGGCTTCATCTTTGTGTTTACATTGGGTGGCTTTACAGGTCTGATTCTGTCGGTGGCACCGATCGACATTCAGGTTCATGACACGTACTACGTGGTTGCTCACTTTCACTACGTTTTGGTTGCTGGTTCTTTGTTTGCTTTATTTGCTGGCGCCTACTACTGGTTACCAAAGTGGACCGGCAAGATGTATGACGAGCGCTTGGGTAAGTGGCACTTCTGGATGAGCATGATTTCATTCAACATCACCTTCTTCCCCATGCACTTTTTGGGCTTGGCTGGTATGCCACGTCGCTACGCAGATTACGCATCACAGTTCACTGACTTCCATCAGATCGCAACGATCGGTGCATTCTGGTTCGGTTTGTCGCAGTTGATCTTCATGTATGTGGTCTACAAAGCGTATGCAGGCAAGGGCGAGCAAGCGGTTGCCAAGCCTTGGGAAGGTGCCGAAGGTTTGGAGTGGACTGTTCCGTCACCAGCGCCATTCCACACATTTGAAACACCCCCCGTGGTTCGTTAATTTAGCTAGGATTGATATGACCCCAGATCAACGCCGCAAGAATAAAAGAACGGGTTTGATTTTTTTAGTGATTGTTGTGGTGTTGTTCGTTTGGGTTGTGTTTCGGAAAATTAGCGAAACCCCAGGGGCTTTATGAGTAGGGCTGACGAGCCTCTGGCCGAAAGTGAGCAGCGCAAGTTAAGTTTTTTTCAGACATTGCGAGCGGTTTTGTGGGCGATGTTTGGCGTGCGAAAGGGAGCAGGCTTGCGCAACGATATCGCCAAGCTCAACCCCGTGCATGTGATTTTGACAGGGCTTTTGTTTGGCGTCGTGTTTGTTGTCAGCTTAGTCACGTTGGCGCGCTTTATTGTGAGCAACATGGCTGGCCAATAGGATTGTGGGATTATTCACGGACCGTCCGTTTGTTTCGGTTTATTTGTTTTTTCGATTTTGATCGATTGCAGGACTCAGGAGAATAAGAATGAGTGCAAGCCACTCCAGCGTGGGTAAAGAGGCACCCTACTACTACGTACCGGCGGATTCTGCGCATCCGTTCCGAGCAAGCTTCGCTTTGCTTATCGTGATGCTCGGGGCTTCGGCCTGGGTTAATGATATTGCCGTTGGTAAATGGGCCGTTGCGGTCGGCCTTATTGGTCTGTTGTTTGTGCTTTGGCAGTGGTTTGGGGATGCCATCCACGAAGAACAGACCGGCTTAAATAGCCAGCGTATTGATTTGTCGTATCGCTGGAGTATGGCTTGGTTCATTTTTTCTGAGGTGATGTTTTTTTCTGCCTTTTTTGGCGCACTTTGGTACACCCGAGTAGTTACGATGCCATGGCTCGGTGACCTTGATCACCAATTGATGCTTTGGCCTGACTTTACTGCTGTCTGGCCAAACCTAGGGCCAGCTGGGATTGTTGATCAGTTTGAAGCCATGGGCCCTTTTTGGTTGCCCACCATTAACACCGCATTACTGCTCTCCTCTGGTGTGACGCTCACGATTTCGCATCATGCCTTGCGCGACAATCACATGGGCAAAGCCAAGTTTTGGTTATTGGCCACTATCATTTTGGGCTTTATCTTCGTTGGTTGCCAAGCCTACGAGTATTACTTCGCTTATACCGGTCTGAACTTACGTTTTGATTCTGGTGTGTTTGGATCACTATTTTTTATGTTGACTGGATTCCATGGCTTTCACGTGATTTTGGGCGCAATCATGCTTTCCGTGATGATGGTGCGCATGATGAAGGGACACTTCACCGCTGATAATCATTTTGGGTTTGAAGGCGCTGCTTGGTACTGGCACTTCGTTGACGTCGTGTGGTTGGGTCTTTACATCTTTGTTTATTGGTTCTGAGCAGAAAACGCTAAACCAATAAAACAGGGGCCGTGAAAACGGCCCTTGTTTTTCTGTCACACACCATGTGTTGCGCTGCGCGTTTTGACAAACGCACAGCGCCCGGGTTGTTAAAAACCGGTTGTTCGAACCCAACCCATCCAGTGGGCAAAGAGCAATAGCAAAAATAGTGCGACTGATAGGCCGATGCGCACAGTCAGCGCATTGACTGTTTTATTCGATCCACCTTTGTCACGCATCAGATAAAACAACGCTGATCCTAGGCTTGCAAAAATGCCAATAAAAACGATCGCTACAAAGATACCCATTTTGTCTAGACTCCGGGGAACAAGGTCTTCATGATGTTAGGCAAGACGTTAAACCGAAACACGACACGGTGGTGGCTTGCCATTGGTTTCTTGTTGATTCTTGCGACTGTGTTTGTCTCTTTGGGCAACTGGCAATTGAATCGCGCGCAAGAACGTCGTGTCATTGCTCAGACGATCACTTCAGGCCAAGATGCCAGCATCTTAACATTGTCGACTCAATCGACCTTAGAGGGCCTATTACCCTGGCAGCGCGCAACGGTAACGGGTTCTTGGCGCCCTGAGTTGAGTTTTTTACTGGACAACCGAAACCTTGACGGCCGTCCCGGCCTTTGGCTTGCCACGCCGCTCGAGCTAGAACCTGGCCGCCTTTTGTTGGTTCTCAGGGGATGGCTGGCCCGACCGATCGGTCAATACAATGCCTTACCTGCCATCACGGCGCCAAATGGGCCAATCTCCCTCGAAGGCGAGGTTGCGACGCATGTTCCGCGTTTGTACTCCCTCGGTGAAGAAGCACCGATCCAATGGATGGATAACCAGGCGTTAACGATTCGCGAAGGCGAAACCACGCTTGCCTTAAAAGACTTGCCGCGTCGACAGAACGTTTCAATCGCCGAATTGTCCGATGATCTAGATCAAGCGTTCATGCCTTTTGTGCTGTTACAAACAAGCGCAGTGGCTGATGATGTTTTTGTTCGGCAGTGGCCCAAGCCGTCGATCGATGCCGATAAAAATGTGGGTTACGCCATCCAGTGGTTCGGGTTTGCCGGTATTGCCTTAGTGGCAATAGGCGTTTTGTTATGGCGCATGCCTAGGCGTGCGAAAATCGTAACGGTTTTAAAGGATAAAACACGTGGCAACTGAGTCAGTACCAACCGCTCCAAGCAACCCACCCAAACGGTCAATCGCACCCTTGATTTGGATTTTGATCGTGAGTTTGGCGCCCGTGGTGGCTGCCTTTTTGGTGTACTACATTCCTGAGTGGCGCCCGTCCGGTTCAGTGAATTACGGCACCTTGGTCGAGCCTCAGCGACCCATGCCCACGGCTGAACAGTTGCCGCTGACCACACTTGATGGCAAGCCCTATGACTTCAATCAGCTTCGCGGCCAGTGGTTACTGGTTGCCGCTGATGGCGCGGCCTGCCCCGAGGAATGCGCAAAGAAGCTTTATATCTTGCGTAACACCCACGCCATGACAGGCAAGAACGTTGAGCGTTTGAATCGGGTTTGGTTCATCACCGATGATGCTCAAGTGCCAGAGAAGGTTCTGGAAGCATATCGTGGCACAATCATGCTACGCGTAAACCCTGATGACCTGGCAAAGTTTTTAACCACACCAGCTGGCATGGCGTCATCTGAGGCAGCTCTCGCACAACCCCTTTGGATCATGGATCCCTTGGGCAATTTGATCCTTGAGTACCCCAAAGACCCAGACCCACTAAAGGTCCGTAAAGACATTGGCAAGTTATTGCACAACTCTCGTATTGGCTAGGTAACCCATGTCATCCTCTCTCACTGTGCCGGCGACCCAAATTTTGTCGCCAGAAGAAAAAAAGCGCAAATCTTATCGTCGTTTGATATTTTTGACTTGGTTTTTGACGCTTGATCTCATCATGTTTGGTGCCTTCGTTCGCCTGACAGACTCTGGCTTGGGTTGCCCAGATTGGCCAGGCTGTTACGGTATGGTCACACCCATTGGGGCCTTAGCCGACATCCGTGCGGCTGAACAAGCCATGCCCGATGGCCCAGTCACGATGCCCAAAGCATGGATTGAAATGATCCACCGCTATGTTGGCGCGCTGCTCGGTCTAATGATGATTGGTTTTACGGTCCTGGCTTGGCGCTGGCGCAACACCATTGGTCGCACCCATTGGCTACCAACATTCACGCTATTGGCAGTCTGTATCCAAGGTGCATTTGGTGCCTGGACCGTGACCTTGAAACTCATGCCAATTATTGTGACGATTCACTTGCTTGGCGGCATGACCCTCATGGCGCTGATGACCTGGCTTGCCGCCCGAGAAAAACAACACACCCCCATTAATCCAGAAAACAGGCGCTACAGCCCTTGGGTTGGTTTTGGGCTGGTGCTGCTCTTTATGCAAATTGGCTTGGGTGGTTGGGTCAGTACCAACTACGCTGCCCTAGCCTGCATGGATTTCCCGACTTGTAATGGCGCTTGGATTCCCAAAATGGATCTGGCCAATGGCTTTTCTTTGGTGCGCGGGCTCGGAGAGCTGCCGAGCGGTGAGGCCATTTCACAGAAGGCACTGGTGGGTATCCACTGGGTGCACCGCAACTTTGCATGGGTGATTTTTGCTTATCTTGGCACATTGGCTTGGCGCTTGCGTAGCGATCCTGGCCTGCGTGGTCCATGTCACCTGATCTTTGTATTGTTGTTCGCGCAGCTGATCACGGGCCTCACCACCATTTTCTTCCAGTGGCCATTGTTGGTTTCGGTCTTGCATATCGCCGGGGCTGCTGGCTTGACCATTGCTGTGGTGACTTTGCTGGTTCGTGTCTATGGCATCAGGCCTGCGAAAGTTTCTCAAGCAGGAATGCCACAGTTTGCCTAAAATACAACCATGACAGCTGCGACGGCACCCTCTGATTCGCTCTGGCGCCAATACTTGGTGCTGACCAAGCCGCGTGTGACGCAGCTGGCGGTTTTTTGCGCGGTCATTGGCATGTTCTTGGCGGTGCCTGGGTTGCCCGACATGCAGAAGGTGGTTGCAGCCACTATTGGTATTTGGTTGCTGGCTGCCGCAGCGTTTGCCGTGAATTGCTTGATTGAACAGCAAATAGACGCCCGCATGGCCAGAACCTCAGGCCGCGCCACGGCTCAGGGCAGTATCGCTTCGCACCAAGTCCTATTGATTTCAGGGCTGTTGGGCGGTGCTGGGATGTTCGTTTTGTACCAGTGGGTCAATGCACTGACCATGTGGCTGACATTCGCTACCTTTGTCGGTTATGCGGTCATCTACACCATGCTGCTCAAGCCCCGTACCCCACAAAATATCGTGATTGGTGGCCTCTCTGGTGCCATGCCCCCCGCACTTGGTTGGGCAGCCGTCGCCGATAGCGTGCCAGCCGAAGCGTGGCTCTTGGTGCTGATTATTTTTATTTGGACGCCGCCACACTTTTGGGCGCTAGCGCTTTATCGCAACAAAGACTACGAAAAATCTGGTCTGCCCATGTTGCCCGTCACGCACGGCGCCAATTTCACACGCTTACACATCCTGCTTTACAGTTTTGCGCTATTGGGCACCACACTACTGCCGTTTGCGGTTCGCATGAGTGGTTGGCTCTATCTGATCGCTGCTGTTGCCCTGGGTTTGCGCTTTGTGTGGCTGAGCTGGCGGCTGTACAAAAACTACAGTGATGAATTGGCGCGCTACTTGTTCAAGTTCTCTATTCTTTACCTGGCACTACTCTTTGCCAGTCTGCTGATCGACCACTGGTTAATCAACGCTTAAAAGGCCGCCTCAGCGAGGTACGGCCTTCACCGAGTCTTCTGATGCGCTTTCCAAACTTACACCTCCAAACCACACAACGTCGTGCCAAGCTTTTATTTTTAGGCTTGTTGATTGCCGCCTTAGGGGCTTGTTCTGAACCGACAGACTTTGTCGGTAGTGACATCACATCGGGCGATATTGGCCAAGGCTGGACACTGACTGACCACCAAGGTGTCGCCCGCCAAGCCAACAGCTTCCCGGGCAAAGCGTCGGTGGTGTTTTTTGGGTTCACGCAATGCCCCGATGTTTGTCCAGCAGCCTTGGCTGAAGTCGCCACTGCTTTGCAACTGATGGGTGAGCAGGCCAAAGACGTTCAGGTGCTGATGATCACCGTTGACCCTGAACGCGACACGCCACCCTTGCTTGGTGAATACCTCGAGGCATTTGACCAGGGCCTGCCTACACGGTTTTTGGGATTAAGAGGCTCACCCGAAGATCTCCGCAAAACCGCCAACGCCTTTCGCGCGTTTTACGCCAAGTCACCAACGCCTGATGGCAGTTACACCATGGATCACAGCGCGTCGTTTTATCTCTTTGACTCACAGGGTAAGGCGCGTGTGCTCTTGAGCAACCAAGCTGGCCCTGAGGCGCTCGCCCAAGACCTAAAAGCACTGCTGAATTGATCTGCCACAAAGGCAATCGCGCACGCCACCAACCGCTTGCTTACAAACTCGCCCGTTTTGCGCGCCAATATTCGATAGCAGCCTGAGCGGTCGGGTCGAGATCAGCCACCGCTAGGCTTTGTCGTTTTTTAAGAATCATAAAAGCGTAGGGTGTGGCTAATGAGGATGCCTCTGGGCAGAGACGCATCTCATCGCCCACAGAAGGGCTTTGTTGGCGCCAAAAATTGATGGCGGATTCAAGATCGGTCAAGGTGATGTCTTCATTCATGTGGGTATTTTCTCAGAATATCTCTTATGATCAGATAGAAACCTGACGGTTTTATCCGAAACAGACAGGAGTCTGGCATGGCACATGATCCGATGAACCCCTTTGGCTTGCCCAACATGGGTGCCTCACCGAACAGTTCTACCCAAAATCCGTTACTGACCAGCATGGAAATGATGCGACAAGCCATGGCAGGACTTGGGCAATCAGCCCAAACGGCAACGGGTTCCATGTCGAGCGCACTGACCCCTGAAGACTTAGAGCGCAAGATCAGTGAACTCAAAGTCGTTGAAAACTGGCTCAAGCTGAATTTGTCGATGCTCAGTGGTTCGATTCAAGGCCTAGAAGTGCAGTTAGCCACCGTCAGAACCCTACGCTCGTTCGTTGCCATGGGTGGGGCCCCAAGTGCCTCAACCGACGGTGAGCCATCGCCGCTCGAGGTGGTGCTTGGCTTAAAGCCTGCGCACAAGAAAGCGGCACAACCATCACAGCCTGAAACAGTGACAGAAACACAACCAAAATCAAAACCTGACCCAGCGCCACAAGCTCAAGCCACAAGTGGTGAAACGGGCGCCAACAACGCCAACGCAAATACCAGTGCCGCCGCACAAGCTTGGTGGAAAATGATTGAAGGACAGTTTACGCAGCTTGCTCAGGCGACCACTCAGGCCAACGCAGCAGCGCAGGCCGCCGCGCAATCGGCCATGGCTCGGGCCACGGCAGTCAAACCCAGCAACACTCAATCGGCTGCAGCGGCTAAAAAGGCTCGCAAAACAACGCCCAGAACGGCTGCTAAAAAAGCCGCTGCGCGTCCTACTAAAAAGACCGCCGCAAAAACCGTCAAGCGCGCATAGGTACCAGCCAACGCGGACGGAATATGATGCGCTGTTAAAACCCATTTGAACAAACAAGTATTGGTATTTTTATGTTGAACATTGTGATTTTGGCTGCTGGTATGGGCAAACGGATGCAATCAGACCGGCCCAAAGTGTTGCACACCATTGCTGGGCAACCGATGCTCTTTCACCTGCTTATAACAGCCCGTGCACTAAACCCCGATCGCTTGATCGTGGTGGTGGGCCACGGTCAAGATCAGATCAAAGCGGCGCTTGCCGATCAACCCGACATCCTGTTTGCTGATCAAACGCCTCAATTGGGTACCGGCCACGCGGTGATGCAAGCCGCTGATCAGTTGTTTGCTGGTGATGGTTCAACCTTGGTGCTCTATGGCGATGTACCGCTGGTTCAAGTGACAACCCTGCAAGCCTTGTTGGCTGCAAGCGATGGTGGCTTGGCCCTCTTGACCGAAACACTCACAGACCCAACAGGGTACGGCCGTATTGTGCGCGATGACTCGGGCCATGTTGTGGCGATCGTTGAAGAAAAAGACGCTAATGAAGCGCTGCGTTCTATTCAGGAAGTCAATACCGGTATGTTGGTGGCTTCGACACCGGCGCTTAAGCGATGGTTGGGTCAAATCAACAACCAGAACGCCCAAGGCGAGTACTACTTAACCGACATCATTGGTTTGGCCGCCCAAGATAAGGTCGAGATCAACACCGTGGCGCCACAGTTTGCGTTTGAAACGCAAGGGGTTAACAGTCGCTCGCAACAGGCTTCGCTTGAACGCCAATGGCAAAACGAGTTGGCCCGTCAGCAGCTGGCCGCTGGCGTTGCCCTGGCTGACCCTCAACGGTTTGATGTGCGTGGCACGCTCGCATGTGGACGCGATGTGTTCATCGATGTGGGCTGTGTCTTTGAAGGCCAGGTCGTGCTTGGTAACAACGTGGTGATTGAACCGCATTGTGTGATTCGCAATGCCACGATTGGTGATGGCACCATCGTCAAAGCCTACAGCCATGTCGAACAGGCACAGGTTGGTGCACAGGTCCAGATTGGCCCTTACGCCAGATTACGTCCTGGCACGGTGCTGGCCGATCAGGTGCATGTGGGCAATTTTGTGGAAATCAAAAACTCGGTCATTGGTCATTCAAGCAAAGCCAATCACCTCGCTTACGTGGGTGATGCTGATGTGGGCCAGGGGGTCAACATCGGTGCGGGTACCATTACCTGCAACTATGATGGGGTTAACAAGCACCGAACCGTGATTGAAGACGATGCCTTTATTGGCTCTGACACGCAACTCGTGGCGCCGGTTCGTGTTGGCAAAGGGGCGACATTGGGCGCTGGCACGACATTGACTCAAGATGCGCCACCCCATAAGCTGACTGTTTCCCGCACGGCTCAAACCACTCTTGAATCCTGGCAGCGACCCACTAAAAAAACCAAGTAGCTCAGGCCTCACCGGCCGTAGCGGCATCGGCACGCCTGTGCAATCAAATGGTCCCGCTGACGGCTTACCGATGCCGCAACGCTTTTGGGCGGTCGCCACGCTTTTCATTAGCTTGGGTATTTGTGTGCTTGATGCCTCGATGGTGAATGTGGCATTGCCTGAAATCGCTGCTAGCTTGAATGCGTCTGCGGCCACAACGGTTTGGGTGGTTAATGTTTACGGTTTGACAGTGGCTGGTACCTTGTTGCCGTTTGCGGCCATGGCAGAACGCATCGGCTTTAAGCGTGCGTTTCGCTTGGGATTGGCCCTTTTTGTGATGGGTGCCTTAGCCAGCGCGGTCTCACCTTCCCTTGAATTTTTGTTGCTTGGTCGCGTGGTTCAAGGCCTTGGTGCGTCGGCCATCATGTGTTTGTTTGGTGGTCTGATGCGTAACATCTATCCGGCCCGACTGTTGGCCAAAGGCATTGGCTTAAATGCGGTGGTGGTGTCGGTTAACTCGGTCATTGGGCCATCACTGGGCTCGATCATTTTGACATTGGCAGACTGGCGCTGGATTTTTGTATCGGTCATTCCAGTGGCTTTATTAGCGGTTTTCACCATGCGGGCTTTACCAATTGTGGCTCGGATAAATCGCAGCTTTGATTACCGCTCTGCGGTTCACAGTGCGCTGACCATTGGCTTGTTTATTCTCGGGCTTGATTACTTGACCAAATACCCATTATTTGCAGCAGGCTCAATCGCACTGAGTGTGGTCTTGGCGGTTGCGTTGGTCAAGCGTGCCATGCAACAAACCGCGCCATTGGTGCCGGTTGATTTACTGCGCATTGGCCCAATACGGGCGGCATTGGCGGCTTCTCTGTTTTCTTTTGGCTCGCAAATGGCCACCTTCGTGGCTTTGCCGTTTTATCTACTGGTGACTTTAGGGCGTGATGCCATCACCGTGGGTTTGTTGATGGCGGCTTGGCCCTTGGGTGCTGCGGTCATGGCGGTGGTGTCGGGTCGCTTGGCCGATCGCTACCCAGTGGCGGTGTTGTGTGGCATCGGTTCGGCCTCGATGTTGGTCGGTACGTTGTGGATTGTGGCGGCGCCAGCAACCGTGGCCAATGCTTGGCTCTTTATGGCCATGTTGTTGAGCGGTATTGGATTTGGATTTTTTCAGACACCAAACAATCGGGTTTTGATTGGCTCTTCACCTCGAGAGCGAGCCGGTGCCATTGGCGGATTACAGGCCGTCACCCGCGTCTTTGGTCAAACCGTTGGGGCGGCATTGGTGGCGATGGTATTCACGGTGAGCCAAGCCTTTGGGCCAACCTACGGGCTGATTGTGGCCGCGGTTTTTGCATTCATGGCACTGATGGTCAATGTCAGGCGTCATTTGAAAGTTACGACTGTTTAAACCACTGAACGAGTATTGGTGAAGGGCGCTCAGCGAAGCGACCCTGGATACTAACGCCGAGTGATATTTGTTGTGGTCTTTGGCAAGGGTAGTTGTGCGCTGAATTTACTGCGATTGATCGAGAAGAAGGTTCGCACATTACGCACTTGATTGGCTGCTGTGAGTGTGCGGTGCACGAAGTCGTGATAAGCGTCCATGTTCGCCACTGTGATGATCAGCACAAAGTCAGGGCTCGTCGACACGCGATAGCACTGCTGAATGGCGGCTTCCCACTGCATCAGACGCTCAAAGCGGGCCAGTGACTCTGCGTCTTGGGTCATTAAGGTGACTTCAACAATGGCCGTTAAAGCTTGACCAACTTGAGCCGGTGCCAGTATGGCAACTGTTTTTTCGATGACGCCAGTCTGCACCAATCGGCGCACGCGACGCAGGCATGTGGCGGGCGAGGCATTCACGGCCTGAGCCAAGTCCTGATTGGTCAGGCTGGCGTCTAACTGCAGTTGCGCCAGTAGCCTCAAATCCAGTGCATCTAGGGACAGCGCGTCTTCTGAATGGGTGTCCATACCGATATCTGCCTGATCTAAATAGACAAGTATTGATTTTATTTGAAATATTTTTTCATTTGTTGATTTTTATAATTTTTAATTTCATATTTATCTTAAATTAAACAATTAATTCCATTCATTCTCATTCAAAATAGCGTCATATTGGATTTACTTAGGAAAAAGCCATGTGCGGCATTGTCGGTGCAGTCTCCAAACGAAACATCGTTCCCATCCTGCTCGAAGGTTTGCAGCGGCTCGAATACCGGGGCTACGACTCATGTGGGGTCGCCGTTTTTAAGAATGGTGAACTGCAACGTGCACGCAGCACGTCACGCGTGGCGCAATTGGCGCAGCAAGTCTCAGCAGAGGCCTTTGATGGTTTGACAGGCATTGCTCACACGCGCTGGGCCACGCACGGGGCACCCGTGACCCACAATGCTCACCCGCACTTTTCTGGGGTGAATGGCGGTCAACCCAAAATTGCACTGGTACACAACGGCATCATTGAAAACCACGATGAACTGCGTGCCATGCTGCAAGCGGCCGGTTACGTCTTTGACAGCCAAACCGATACTGAGGTGATTGCCCATTTGGTGCACCACCATTACGAGTCGGACTTGCTTGAAGCGGTGCAAGCAACGGTCAAAATGCTCGAGGGTGCTTACGCGATTGCCGTGATGTGTCGCGATGAGCCCCACCGTCTGATTACCGCGCGCGATGGTTCACCGCTGGTTCTTGGCCTGGGTCATTCAGAAAACTTTCTGGCTTCTGATGCGTTAGCACTAGCTGGCACCACGGATCAAATCATTTACCTCGAAGATGGCGATATTGCTGATCTGCAAGTGGATCGTATTTGGATCTATGACCAAGCAGGCAATCCCATCGAGCGCCCGGCACAGACGGTTCACGCGCACACCGCTGCGGTTGAGTTGGGGCCCTATCGTCATTTCATGCAGAAAGAGATATTTGAGCAACCCCGGGCCGTGGCTGACACGCTTGATGACTTACAGGCGATTTCACCAGAGCTATTTGGTGACCGTGCTTATGGGATTTTTAAAAGCACACGCCGGGTCTTGATTTTGGCGTGTGGCACCAGTTATTACGCCGGCATGACGGCCAAGTACTGGATGGAATCGATTGCCAAGATGCCCGTAGAAGTCGAAATCGCCAGTGAATACCGCTATCGCGATAGCGTGCCCGACAAAGACACGCTGGTGGTGACGATTTCTCAATCCGGTGAAACAGCCGATACCTTGGCGGCACTGAAGCATGCGCAATCTTTGGGCATGCCCAACACCCTGACCATTTGTAATGTCAGTACCAGTGCCATGGTTCGTGCTTGCGCGCTGTCTTACATCACGCACGCTGGCGTTGAAGTGGGTGTGGCCTCAACCAAGGCTTTCACCACGCAATTGACTGCTCTCTTTTTACTGACCTTGGCCATGGCGCAAGTGCACGGTCGGTTGACTGAACAAGCAGAAGCCGAGCACGTGCGTGCCTTACGCCATTTGCCGGTGGCGATTGGTTCGGTATTGGCTCTTGAACCACAAATCATGGCGTGGTCAGAACGCTTTGCCGGCTGCGAAAACGCTTTGTTTCTGGGTCGTGGGATGCATTACCCGATTGCGTTGGAAGGCGCCTTAAAACTCAAGGAAATCAGTTACATCCATGCGGAAGCCTATCCGGCGGGCGAGTTAAAACACGGGCCCTTGGCACTGGTTACTGATCAAATGCCAGTGGTGACCATTGCACCCAATGATGCTCTGCTAGAAAAGCTGAAATCAAACATGCAAGAAGTTCGTGCGCGTGGCGGCGAACTTTATGTGTTTGCCGATGCTGACACGAAGATCAAAGCGGCCGAGGGCTTACACGTGATCCGTATGCCAGAGCACTACGGCCACTTGTCACCCATCTTACACACCATCCCGCTGCAACTGCTGGCATATCACACGGCATGCGCCAGAGGCACAGACGTTGATAAGCCCAGAAACTTGGCCAAGAGTGTGACAGTGGAGTGAAAAAGTCTTCTCATCGAAACTCGATGTACTGACGGCCTTTGGGCTGAATTGATCGAAACCGATCAATTCAGTATCAGTTAGTCAGTGAATGTCACTTGCTCGACAGGCAATAATTACCGCTGGTATTAAAACCACTCGGGCAAGAACCGGATCGATGGATGGCTGTTTTGCTGCGGTCCGACGAGGCCACACAATAATTGCCGCTGGTGTTGTAGCCACTGGGGCAAGACCCCTTTCTAGCGATTGCAAATCTCGCGCTTCTTCCTGGCACACAATAGTTTCCGCTGGTGTTGTAGCCCGATGGGCAAGCACCATCTCGCACCAATGGCTGAGCGGGTGGTGCCGCAAAAGCTTGGCCAGACAAACCTAAGGCGAATAAAACGCAAAGCCTGACGAGCATGTGATCTTGAAAAAAAGTGGCAGAGACTAAATTTTAGTTCAAAAATATGGCCGTCTCTTTGTTGACTAACTGGGAAAGCGATTCGGACCTTCGTGCACGCTCAAACTCAAAGCGTTTTGAAAACTTTTTTTGTTAGTGCATTGTTATTGGTCAATTGTGTTTTGCCAAATACTCTGGCGGCGTCGCCCAACGCTGCTGCCAAGAGGTCTTGATCACCATCCTTGATGACGGCCCGCAGGTAGGCTGCGATATCTAACTCGTTATGTAGATAATTGGTTACATCGAACGTACGAGTCTTGAATTTGTTCTTATTCACTTCGTGCCTTTTAATCTCAAACCTAGGCCCGTTCAATGCCTTCTATGCCGACAGACTTGATTAACGCGTCAAGCGTTTGAAAACGATGCTTTCGTCTCGCAATTTATGTATTTTTTGGTAGGTCAAGACCACCACCTCTCGTTGAGGACGAATGGTGATGGCCAGTGATAGAAAGGGCTGCGCAAGCGCCACCAACCCGAAAAAGAATGCCTTATTTCAAGACAACTTCATACGACTGCATTTCAGCCTCTTCAAACATGGCATCGACCTGCTCTGGGTCAAGCATGGGTGGCGGCGTGCGTGGCTGATATTGCTGAGCTTGAGCCACGATTGCACGGCCATATTTTAAAGGCGAGGGCGCGATGATGGCGCTGTGTTGAATCACAAACATCAGCAACAAGCCGCCTAAGAAAAGGTGATTCATCGTTTCGATTGGATTGGTCATGCGCATGGCGTGTCTCCTTAGACAAACTTATCGTAGTGGCAAACCCATGACATTTCAATCAAAAAAAGCCCTACTCTAGGGTCGTCTTGGCTTAATCAAGATTGGAATTTTGGCGAGCTTAACCTCACCCTCTTCAAGTATGCTTGAGTGACAGCATCTTCACAGTGACTCAAACAATAAGGGGCGCGCATGGCAACGATCAATTACCTGACTCGAATTGAGTTTGATGATGGGGCTTTAAGCCGCTTGGGCGCTGTGCTAAACGATGTGGGGATTCAGCGCCCGCTGATCGTGACGGATCGCGGTTTATTCGGCAGTCCACTGTTTGCTGAACTGCTGTCGGCCATGAACGGTGTTAAACAGGCGGTGTTTGCTGACACCCCACAAAACCCGACTGAAACGGCTGTTGATCTGGCCGCGGGGGTTTTTAAAGACCATGGCTGTGATGGCGTGATTGCGTTTGGTGGTGGGTCTTCGATGGACTTGGCCAAAGGGGTGGCTTTACGGGCCACACACAGCGAGCCCTTGGCGTTTTATGCCGCGATCAATGGCGGGGTCGCCAAGATTTCTTCGGCGGTGGCACCAGTGATTGCCATCCCCACCACGGCAGGCACTGGCAGTGAAGTCGGTCGGGCGGCCCTGATCACACTAAAAACCGGTTCCAAGCTCGGTTTGATTTCACCGTACCTGATTCCCAAAGTGGCGATCTGCGATCCCTTGTTAACGCTCGGCCTACCAGCTTCTTTAACAGCCGCCACCGGAATGGACGCCTTCACCCATTGCTTAGAGACGTTCATCTCACCCTTGGTGAACCCACCGGCAGAGGCCATTGCCATTGATGGCTTAGAACGTATCAACCGCTGGATTCAAATCGCCGTGACAGACGGCCCAAACAAAGAAGCCCGCTGGCACATGATGATGGGTGCTTTGCAGGGTGGTTTAACGTTTCAGAAAGGGCTCGGTGCCGTGCACGCCATGTCTCACCCCTTGGGTGCGTTGCAAGACGTCACGCTTCACCACGGCACCTTGAACGCACTGTTGCTGCCGATCGTCTATGAAACCAATCAAGACGCCATCCCCCAATGGAAACAAACCAAGATCAGAACTGCGCTGGGGATTGAGCCTAATGCCTCGGTCGCGGATTACATCCGTCAACTGAACGCATCACTCAACCTACCCGCTAGCTTGGGTGCCATGGGCGTGACAGCCAAACACCTGCCAGCGCTTGTACAAGGCGCGGTCAAAGATCACTCCAACGGCACCAACCCCAAACCCTTGAATGAAGCCGACTACGTTCGCCTCTTTAACGCCATGCTGTGAACCCATAATGACGAACTCAAATCACAAAGCTGAATCTATATCGCCTGTAGGATACGAGGAAAACCTGGCATGTATTTTCTGCGACGCACTGATCAGCAATCGCAGCCGCATCGTTCAAGAAAACGAACTGGCCTATGCCACACGTGACGCATTTCCCGTCACACCGCTTCATACCCTCATCATTCCAAAACGCCATGTGATCGATTACTTCGGGTTAACAACTGACGAAGTGGCTGCCATGCATGAACTGATCTTGGCGCAAAAGACCATCATTGATGCGCTTGATTCAACTGTTCAGGCCTACAACATTGGGGCCAACTGTGGCGAGATCGCCGGCCAATCGGTTTGGCATTGTCACATCCACATGATTCCCCGCCGTGCCGGTGATGCCCCACACCCCAAAGGGGGTGTGCGCCATGTGATTCCATGGAAAGGGCGGGTTTGAGTTGTAACGTTTGATTCATCACGCTGACTGGTACCGATTCCATACCTTGCATTAGCCTTTAAAATTAAAGCATCCCTTGCACGTGCGACGCCGTTGATCTTTGCAACAGAAGCAGTGCCCATATTGATGCGGGTATACAGGGTGAACGGACCGACAGCTTGTGGTCCTTGATCTGTTTTGAATTTAACCTGCAAACACTTGAAGGACGTTATTTGAATCTTGCGGAAGTTTATTTCAGCGTTGATATTGAAGCCGATGGTCCCATCCCAGGCGTAAACTCCATGTTGTCTTTGGGCTGCGCGGCGTTTGATCCCGAAGGCCAGGCGCTTGGCACCTTCAGTGCCAACTTAATTCCTCTGCCTGACGCAACACCCGACCCTAAAACCATGGCGTGGTGGGAAACCCAGCCCATCGCCTGGGAGGCCTGCCAGGCGAACCAGCGCGATCCTGTTGATGTCATGCCCGAATTCGCCAAGTGGGTATGGGCAACGGCAGGCGAGAACGTCAAGCCCGTCTTCGCTGCCTGGCCAGTCGGGTTTGATTTCACATACGTGTATTGGTATTTGATGCGGTTTCACGGTCAAAGCCCGTTTAGCCACCATGCCTTGGACATCCGCAGTTTTGCGATGGCATACATGAACTTGACCTACCGCTCTTGTCACAAGTCCAAACTGCAAAAGCGCCTAAAAGACCGCTTAAATCCAACCCACCGTCATGACCATATTGCGGTACATGATGCCATCGAGCAGGGTGAGTTGTTGGTGGCGTTATTAAAAGCGAACCGGGATTTGCATCAACAACGGTCAGTCGGTTAAGCCAATGGATTCTTGGGCTTTTTTTTCTTTGTGATTGCGCCAAAGCGGTTCGGATCAAATTTGATTCGCTGAGACCGTAGCGCTTCTGAATCGATTGTTTGCTCAAGCATTTCAATGTCTTTGGCACACACACCAATCTCACCGAAATGGGTTTGCCAAGTGTTCACCACATCAATCACTTTGACGACTTCCTGGGCCGCATCATCAGGCGACAAGCCAAACGACTCGCATTCGCTCATGGCATTCTCGAGCGTTGAGTCGCGGCCGAATGCACCACAGATAAATTCTTGATAGCCAAGACCCGAGTTGGTCGGCAAAATGTCGTAGGCGGGCGCTAGCTCAAACCGTGGTCGCTCAGAGGGCTCGTGCACCAGTAGTGAATGGTTTTTTTCATGGTCATCGGTATTGTCGATCAGTATGTTAAATACCATTCGTCGAAATAATTCCGTGGCCTGCTGCTGGTTTAAGTCACCACTGGTATCGCCTTGGCGCCTTAGGATCCTTGCAAGCTCTGGGTACCCGAGATCCGCGTTAGTGCCCGCAACAGAGGATGCCGTGATGGCCGTACCTGCTGAGATACTGTGAATTCGCTTGCTACCCTGTCGATCAAATCGCAAGATGGCAAGCGCATGGCCATCAAGCAGGCGAACGACCTGCGTTCGTGCAACACGGATGCCCGCTTTCGTTGCCAAGGTCATGGTGGCATGCTCAATGAGTGGTGCATCGACTGGTTCATGATTAAAAAACTTAATGACCCATTGCTGCGCATCAATTTCGATCAATGCTTTTGGCTTAGCGCCGCCAAGGGGGCTGCCGCCACCAGCAATCAATTTAGACTCAATCTCGCTTAACGGCTCCGACGCCACTATCTTAGCGACAACGTCACTTAAGTCTTGGGCTTTATCCAAGCGCGGGATTGGCCCCCCTTTGCGTGGCTCATACTCACTTTCCGACAATGACACGCCGAGTGCTCCGAATCGATCATCACCCGCGTAGAAAAGGTATTCCATCAAAGACAAACGCTTGGGTCTATCCACAAACCGAATCACTTTTTCTCCCCATCGGTCTGGACGAGCATCATCTACCGCTCCCACTGCCCTAGGCGTATCGGCAGAGAATCTGTTTGGTGGCAAGAACTCAGTATTAACCAGCGGCAAGTCCTCACTCAAAGGGAAGCCATGCGCTAACCAGTCTTCAGCGTAACGCAGTGATACGCCTTTGCCCGTGGCTATCAAAGCCAGTTCACCCACGTATTTGGGACGTTCAGGGTCTCCCAGAAACCACAAATACAAATTGTCTAACCGCATTTAGTTTTCTCTTTTCTTTGCACGCAAGCGTGTTTGGGCTGCTGCTTGTGCACGCGCCCGGCCAAGCGCGATCGCTTGCCGAACGTCTTTTTCAATGGCACCAAGGTCTTGCTCAGGCGCCGCCAACTTCGCAAGCTCGCTATCACGTCGGATCAACCAAAGTGCTGTTGCAACGATTCCAATGCCCACCCCTGGATCGCCGGCCTCTAAGCGCTGCAGCGTTGGCACCGACACCCCGAGGCGTTTTGCCCAAGATCTCAACGACTCTTTACGTCGCAAACGGGCGATAGCCAAGTCCAAGCCGAGTTTTTCGATGGCGGCCGTTGTAGAAGGGGGCAATTGCAAGATGGCTTTAGCAGTTTTAGGCATAAATAGATATTAACAGATAATCATTTATTGTATATATCTATTTGTATTTTTGTTCAATATGCAAGGTTTAACCGGCACTCGGAGGCATTCAGCCAACGGCATCATTGACAGCCGCCACAGGCATGGCGGCCATCACACATCGTTTGGAAACCTACCTCTTACCCTTGGTGAAGCCACCAGCCGAGGCCATTGCCATTGATGGTTTAGAGCGCACCAACTTTTGGATTCAAATCGCCGTGACAGACGGCTCAAACAAAGCGGCCCGCTGGCACATCAGAGTCAAGCATGACGCTAAACGAGGGCGACCCGTCATTCAGTCCTCTAAGGCTTGTTGAAAGATGCTGAAGTGCCGCCATAGGTCCTCACCGCGATCGAGGGTTTGCTGCAATTGCGCTTTGGTTACGATCGACACCATGGCTAGCAATAAATTACAAAGATAGAAAACGGCAGTATAGGAATCAAAGGCAGAGGGGCTGGTGGTGCTGGCGTAGAGTTTGTGATGGGCGATTTCAGCGATCGGACTGGCAGGACTATCGACGATGCCAATCACCAGCGCACCAATAGATTTAAAGTATTCGGCCACTTTTATACTGGTCGTGGAATAGCGTCGCATCGAGATCACCAGTAAAACGTCCTGGGCACCAATCCACAATAAGTTGTCGGCGACTGTCGAGTGTCTGCTTTCTAGAATTTGTACATTGGGCAGGCATAGATTGAGTTGCGTGCGCAGGAACTGAGCGGCAGCAAAACTATTTTTCTCACCAATCAAATAAATGCGCCGCTGGGGCGTGTTTCGACTAACCAAATGACTGACGATTTGTTCTAGCGTACGCAGGTCCAGATTGTTCTTAGTGGTTCTTAAGTTGCCAATATCAGCCTCAAGAACATCATTGATCAACTGCCGACTTGGCGCCTTTTCAAATGGCAGCGTGACCGAGGCGCGTTGCGACGGAGAAGCAAATTTGGTAGAAATTTCTAAGCGCACTTCACGCTGTGCCGCCGCGAAATTCTTGTAACCAATCTTAGAAAAAAAGCGGACGACGGTCGATGGGCTGATGGCTAAGTGCCTTGCAATGGCATTGGCGCTATCCAAAATGCCATTAGGATGGGTTAACAATAAATACTCAACCAACTTTCGTTCTGATGGGGTCAACTTACTGGCACCTTGACTTAGGCGTTCAAAAAATGGCATCACAGCACTGTTTGTCATCATGGTCCCAAATGGATGTTCGTCAACCAAAGGCATGCCTTTAGAATTCAAATCTTATTTTTGCAATGAGCATTGCATGAAAAAAAAATAATGCACGTATTGTTGCAAATTTTAAAGCGGTGTGTTTAGAATGGTTGTCACTATCCCAATGTCCAAGTGAATAGGAGCCTCATCATGCTGATTCATTTCAAATCACTGTTCGGCAAGTTGCTAGTAACGACTTTAGCTGCATTTGTGCCGTTGGCCGCTCACGCTTGGCCAGATCGCCCGATCAAGCTTGTGGTGCCTTATGGCCCGGGAGGGGGTACTGACATTTTGGCTCGTATTCTGATACCCCAACTCAACGAAGCACTTGGGCAACAAGTGGTGGTTGACAACAAAGCAGGAGGATCAAGCATTATTGGTACTCAGTACGTGGCCAACGCAAAACCAGATGGCTACACGCTTTTGATGGTTGACTCTGCTTTGATGGTCAATCCTAGTCTGCGTACCTTGCCTTACGACACTCAAAAGGATTTCAGCTCAATCATCCATTTGGCTTCTGGCCCAGTGATACTGGTGGCTAACCCATCGCTTAAGGCCAACACTGTTCAAGAATTGGTGGCTCTCGCTAAAAAAGAGCCAGGGAAGTTGTTCTACGGATCTGGGGGGAACGGCGCCTCGACCCATCTGGCGGGGGAATTATTCAAAATAGAAGCCGGCGTTAAAATCGATCACATTCCTTATAAAGGATCGGGTGGCGCAATGGCAGCTGTGATTGCCGACACCGTTCCAATCACATTCACAGGCATCAGTTCAGCGCGTTCGCCAGTAGAAGCGGGCCGTCTTAAAGCATTAGCCGTTACGGGTCAGGCGAGAAACGCTGCCATGCCTAACGTACCGACCTTTGCTGAGTCTGGCTTGCCGGGCGTTGAGGCCAGTAGCCAGTGGGGCGTGCTGGGGCCTGCGGGGTTGCCGCAAGCGGTGATCAACAAAATCAATCAGGCCTTCAACAAGGTCCTGCGCGATCCATCTGTCATTGAGAAAGTCATTGGATTGGGCTACACCACCGCTGGCGGCACGCCAGCCGACTATGCCAACCTGACCAATTCGGAAATTGCCAAGTGGAAGAAAGTGGTTGATACCGCAGGTATTAAGATTCAGTGAAGCCTGGTCGTTTACAAGACCAAGTCGTCGTGATCAGCGGGGCGGCCGGCGGTATCGGCCAAGCCGCTGCTGAGCGGTTTGCCGCTGAAGGGGCGAAACTGGTGTTAATTGACACCAGTCCTGTCGTTTTTGAGGTTGCAAAAAAACTGAGCGACAGGACTGATCGGTCTAGCAATGCACCGCTGGCCCTTCAGGCCAACATCACAGTGGACGAAGAGGTCGAATCTGCTGTTGGCCAAGCAGCCCTCGTTTTTGGTCAGATTGATGTGCTCTTTAATACCGCTGGCGGCTCAGTTCCAGCAGACTCACCCGTTGACGTGATAGACCTTGCTGTTTGGCACAGCACCTTACAGCTCGATTTAAACGGCACGTTTCTTATGTGCCGACACGTGATCCCTCATATGAAAACCGCTCGCAAAGGAACCATCGTCAATATGTCTTCAGGCGCTGGGCTGCGGGGCTCTAGCGCCTCGCACGCTTATACCAGCGCCAAAGGGGCCATCGTCTCATTGACTCGAGTACTCGCGGGCTCGTATGCTAAAGACGGGATTCGTGCGAATGCCATTTGTGCCGGTCGAGTCAACACCGAACGAATCCGCACGACCTATGGCGTGCCCGGTCAGCGCGCGAGTACCAATGACCCGATGGACGGAGAAAGTCAATATAAAAAATACCCTTTTTGGTTCAGCCAACCCAGCGACGTCGCTAACGTCGCTTTGTTTTTGGCGTGTGATGAGTCTCGCATGATCACCGGTGCGGCCATATCCGCTGACGGCGGACGCTCAGCTTATTAAACGAATAGGATCCCGATGAATACATTTAAAACTCACGATGGCTTGCAAGTGGCCTATCACGTTGACGACTTTACCCGCCCGTGGACCAAGCCCGAGACGGTGGTACTGCTACATGCCGCCATGGGTCATTCAACCCGGTGGTTTAGCTGGATGCCCGCCTTGCTGTCTGACTATCGCGTGGTCAGGATGGATCTCAGGGGACATGGTCAGTCAGAAATGCCAGAACCTGAGCAAGACTTCAACTTACAGCAGTTGGTCGATGATACTTGCCAGTTGATTGAAACCACCACTGATGGTCCCGTGCACTTGGTTGGCAACTCCGCTGGAGGGTACGTCGCCCAACAAGTGGCCATACAGTCACCCGATAACATCAAAACGCTAGCCCTGTTTGGCGCCACACCGGGGCTCAAACACAGTCATGCGCCGACTTGGATTCCTAAAATCCAAGAGATTGGCTTGAAGACGTTTTTGCGTCAAACGATTCACGAGCGGTTTGATGAGAATGCCGATCCGGCTCTTGTTGATTGGTTTATCGAACAGGCCGGCTCAAATGACCCGGCATTTATTGCACGGTTTGTCTTGCACATGTGCACCCATGACTTTATGGAAGAACTGGTTGCTATAAAAGTCCCCACATTAATCGTGGCTGCTGGCAAAGAATCCATCGGTCACGCCGATGCTTACACAAACATGCAAAAGCGCATAAAAAACTCAAAGCTCGTGCATATTGATACGGCCGCACACAATATTTGCGATGGCTATCCGGCGGTTTGTGTTGAGCACCTTAAAACCTTTCTAGCGAGTCATTGACCCCTGAGGACAAACATGACGAAGCATATTGCGTGTATCTCCTTTGACTTTGATGCCATGTCAGGCATGGTCGCGCGTGGCCTAAAGACACCCACCCCTGTTTCGCGAGGCGAGTTCGGCGCAGTCGCCATTCCCAGAATATTGGCGCTCTTGCAGCGCCACGACGTCAAGGCTTCATTTTTTATACCGGGCACCGTGATTGGCACCTATCCGCGTGAATGTGAAATGATTGTGGCCGCAGGCCACGAGATCGGCAATCATGGCTGGACGCACATCCCGCCCGCCAACCTCAGCGTTGAGCAAGAGGAAGAGGGCTTCATGCGCTCAAATGAGGCCATTCAGAAGTTAACGGGTAACACCCCTTTGGGCTATCGATCACCCTCGTGGGACTTGAGTACCCATACTGTTGAATTACTGATTAAGCACGGGTTCTTCTACGAAAGCAGCATGATGGGGCATGATCACTCGCCTTACCGAATCCGAGTCGGTGACGTGATTCATGACGATCGCCCCATTGAATTTGGCCAACCGACATCACTGATAGAAATGCCCATTAGCTGGTCGCTGGATGATTTTCCGCATTTTGAGTATTTGCGTATGGGTCAATCGGTTGCGCCAGGCCTCATGAATGCAAGTAGTGTTCTCGAAAATTGGTTGGCTGATTTCAATTACATGACTCAAACCGAGGGTTTTGGGATCCTCACTTACACCTGCCATCCCTTTGTGATTGGACGAGGTCATCGCATGCTAATGCTTGAGCAGCTCTTGCACGGTCTTACCAAAATGAATGCTGAGTTTCTGACCATGGCGCAAGCAGCCCAGCGCTACGATACCCGTGAGCCTTTCAAGTCCTAGCGGCCGATGGTCTTCTCTCGTCAAGACTTAGCAAACCGGGAAGCTGCTGTATGTTGACCATGCTGTTCGATAGCGAGACCGACATAAGACCCCACAACCACATGATTCGCCGTCGCGCCTGTGATGCCATAGAAAGGGCGTGCGTGATTGGTCTCGATTAAGAAACCTGCGTTAGCCGTTTAAATTAAAGCATCCATTGCACGCGCTTCGCCGTTGATCCTTGCGATAGAAACAGTGCCCACAAATAGGCTTAACGCCATCACCAATAAGCCAACAAACCCATGAAGTCATTAAAAGCAACCAAAACAGTGCCCCTATTTCTTCGGGTCTACGGCGAACTGACCGCCGATGTGTGGTCTTTGATCTGTCTTGAATTTAATGTGGCGGCACAGGCCGAGACGCTGATCGAGGCCCGGTACAAGCTTCGCTTGATAGTGACGTCTTACCTTCTTGATGCCTTAGCAGAAGACGGACTCGACCGCACGCATGCAAGCACCTTGTTACGCCGTAAAGCTCCCTCTACTTTCTGGGTGAAGTATTACGTCTACTCCGTTAAAGGCTGGTTATTCGGCAGCATAGGCGGCTGCAAATCTGATCATATTGCAGAATTTGAAATGATCCCGATGGTTCCAGCTGACGTGTCAGTTGCCAAGAGAATCTGCTGACTGGCTAAAGCCGTTAGCAGGGGGTTGTGATGACACCCATGACACAGTAAACATCAACTCCATCCCGAAAAGTGTGAATATAACCAAAGACGCTACCACGCTAATCACACGCTAGCCAAAGGCTTTTAAATCGACACAACGCACAAGGCCGAGCGGCTTGCCGCTCGGCCTTGTGACATCAGTCACTACGATTTAGTCAAGAAAGCGCAAGCACGTATGACCATGAAACCACCAACCTGATTCTTTGGTTTCGTGATCTGGCCTTTTACATTATCGCTTTAGACATTAAGCCGCTTTTAGTTGGTCAATCACCAGTGTGTCTTGCGCCGCACCGATCTGAATCTTGCGTGGCTTTTTCTCTTCCGGTATGACGTTCTGTAGGCGAACAATCAGAAGACCGTCTTGCATGTCTGCTGATTTGATCAAGACCGTTTCAGCCAATGTGAACTGGTGTGTGAAGTCACGCGTGGCGATACCGCGGTGTAGGTAATCACCTTGTCGTTGGGCTTCCACTTTGCCGGTGATGGTGAGCTTGCCACCCTCAAACGTAATGTCTAGCTCTTCGCGTTTGAAACCAGCGACAGCCAGTTCAATGGCGTAGTCGTGTTCGCTTTCTTTGATGATGTTGTAGGGCGGGTAGCTCGGGGTTTTGTTTTCTGCGACGGTGTTTTCCAGGTCAGAAAAAGCATTCAATAGCCGCTCAAAACCAACTGAGCTCAACAGAATATTACGTCCATATGGGTAAGTCATGATTTATCTCCTTCGAGAGCAAGTTAAATGATTGGATCCAGCCTCATTGAGCACCGGTCCTGACCAATACGTGGGGTTCTGTTGCTCGGTTTCAAGGGGTGATAAATTAAAACGGCTTCATCACGCTGGGAAAAAGTGCGGCCCTGTCGCAGTGAGATCGCCCCGAAATCAGTTTGGCATTGCCACATTTCGACGGTCCCCACCACGCGGGTGTAAGTGATGAGCCCACGTTGGCATATATTCTGCTGCGCATGTCATCGTGGCAGCCATCGGCCATGGCTAAGCGGCACGATCCCGTTTTAAAGAGACAGATCAGTCACATCTACCAAAGCCACTACCTACCCGTCGCTGCTTAAGGCCTGACTGAACAGCACCCGCCTTAGAACGTCGCGAGTTCGGCGTTTCTTCGGTCTGTCACCAACATATGGCCAGGTGCGTGCGTGATACAAAACGCAGGGCGACTGGCCATCAAAACCGACTGCGGTGTCACACCACAGGCCCAGTACACAGGTATTTCGCCATCCTTTATCTGCACCGGATCACCGTAATCGGGCTTTGACAGATCAGCAATGCCGATTTGGGCAGGATCCCCGATGTGAACGGGTGCACCGTGAACCGAAGGAAACCGAGAGGTCACTTGGATGGCGCGAATGGCGTCAGCGGGCTTGAAGGGACGCATCGTCACCACAAGCTGACCATGAAATGGGCCTGCCGCCACCGTTGGCACATTGGTTCGGTACATCGAAACATTGCAGCCTTGACTGATGTGACGTAATTCCAGCCCTTGTTCAAGCAACGCCTCTTCAAATGAAAAAGAGCAACCCAAAGCAAACGACACCAAATCATCACGCCAATACGCACTGACGTCTGTCGTCTCTGCGGTCATCTCACCGTTGTGCCAAACAAGGTAACGCGGCACATCAGTCGCAATATCTAAGTTCAAACCCAAGCCAGGAATGTGTCGCTCGCCTGGTGAACTCACGCCAAGAATCGGACAGGGCTTTGGGTTGCGTTGGCAAAAAAGCAAAAAATCCATGGCCTGATCAGCCGGCAGGATCACCACATTGGCCTGCACAAACCCATACGCAAGCCCTGCCGTGGGCTGATCAAACTCACCACTGCGAGCACTCAGTCGGATTTTTTCAGATTCGAGCATTTGCATTTCCTGATCAATAAGAACAAAACATTGGCTTGCTTTCTAGGCCCCAAGGGTAACCATCGCAATATCCCAAGACATCAAAAAACAGAACCACAAATCACAGTACTACAAACGGCGGCGCGCTAACCAACAACATAACCCGACAACACACCAATTGTAACGACGCGAGCCTATTTTCTGCGCCTCACGCAGCAAACCCCGTTGGTGAAACAGCCGTTTCATCGGCGGGGTTACCCAGAGGGTTAAAGAGCAAGGCGTGAATGCACAGCTCATCTTTTTCTGTCATATTGGATCATGATCCAATATGACAGAAAGATCCCATCGTTGCATTTAACGTTAGGTTGTATCGCCCGCTCTTTACCCCATGCGATCTTCAGGGCACAAGCTTCGTCGCTCGAAAACGTAGGGTGAATTAGGGTCTGCCATCCAAGCAATCATTTTGAATACGCCCACGTAGTTCAAGACAAGGCCTAGGACGACGCCAATGATCCAGTCGGTGTCGCTTGCCAAACCTTGATCAATCGTCATCGTAAAAAAGAACCAGATGACCGGTGCAAAACAAACCCAGCAGGTAAATAAACCAGGGTTGTAAAGCGTTTTGCCTTTCACGTTAAAGACAATGGTGTGGGCCATCACATTACCCACCGAGACCAAGATGGTAGCAATGGCCAACCAAAACGCTTGCTCCCAAAACAACGCGGCCAGTAGGTAGGATCCCCAGCCAATCACCACATTCACAACCAAACCACTGTTGGCATTTAAGGGATAGCGATCTGGATGTGGGCTTTCGAAGACTTTCGCATTGAGCATCCCAGGAAAATAGCCTGGCCAACGCCATTCTTCGACCTGGTGAAGAAACAAACTTCCCAAGCTCAGCCACAGCACAAGTTCCATGCCACTGGGTTTTAAAGCCCAAAGCGCAACGACCAAAACAATGGCCAGCAACAAAGACCAGTCATACCAGTGGTATCTGAGCCAACGCATCACGTTCCTTACTTTCATGGGACAAAATTGGGTTCGGGTTTCAGTTTAAATATATTGAATGCTGGTTGTCATCGACTGCAAAAAAACGCCTACTCCATACCCTTGAGGTACGAACCAAATGACTGATTGTGATCTGAAATAGCCAAACCAACAATCGTTTTTGGGGCTTGAGTCATGATTTAACGGTCAGGGAATCGAATTCTGGTTCAGCCTTGGGGGCCTGGCTGGTTTGAAAGCATTTTTTCAACGCCTTTATTGGGAGCTACCCTTTTTGCTCCAAAATCAAACATCACAGGCGTGACTTAAAAGTCCAATTTAATGAGAAAAAATCTCATTAAATTGATTAATTATGATGAAATTTGCTAAAATTGGGGTTCTTTCTACCACTTGTCGTTTTTTAAACAGATGCTTATTGGCTTTTCAGTTCAAAACTGGATGTCGTTTCAAGGGGAAACGACGTTTTCCATGGTGGCGTCCCGTGAGCGGCAACATGGCGAACGGGTGCCCAAATTAGACAAATATGCCACTCGGCTGCTTCCTGTGGCTGCAATCTATGGTGGTAACGCATCAGGAAAGACCAACTTTTTCAAAGCCATCCACTTCATTCGTCACTTGGTGGTCAAGGGCACGCAACCTGATGGGCTTATTCCGGTAGATCCTTTTCGTTTAGACGCCAACAGCCTCGAGCAACCCTCTCGGTTTGTGATGGAGTTGCTGATTGATGAAACGATTTACGAGTTTGCGATAGCCATTAATCGCACCACCATCCTTGAAGAACGACTCACCCTAATTGGCAGTGCATCAGAGAAGTGTCTTTACGAAAGGCAGGGCGGTCAGATCCGGTTCGACACGGGGTTAAAAAAAGACGCTTTTCTAAATTTTGCGTTTCAAGGGACCAGAGACAACCAATTGTTTTTGACGAACGCGGTGTCACAGAAAGTAGAAAACTTCCGGCCGGTGTATGACTGGTTCAAAGACACGCTTGCGCTCGTTGCGCCAGACTCTCGGTTCGAACCATTTGAACAGTTCCTCGACGACGCGCATCCGTTATACGCCACGATGAATGAGCGCCTGCCTGAGCTTGACACGGGTATCGTACGTTTGGGAGGCGAAGTCATTCCGTTTGACAGCGTTGTACTCCCATCTGCATTACGGGCGATGCTGCATGAAACAGTCAAAGAGGGCGACACAGTGCGTCTGCTTTCAGAAAAAAATGACCGCTGTCTGGTGACACGTAAAAACGGCGAATTGGTCGCCAAAAAGCTCATTGCGTTTCACCCCACGACCGATGGCACACAAGCCAAATTCGAAATGTGGCAAGAGTCAGACGGTTCGCAGCGTGTGATTGATCTATTGCCCGCGTTTTTAGCCTTGGCCGCAGCAGACGCCAATCGTGTGTTTGTGATTGATGAATTAGATCGCAGTTTGCACACACTGTTAACGCGCTGCCTATTAGAAAACTACCTTTCAACTTGCACCACTGAAACACGTTCGCAGCTGCTATTCACCACCCACGATGTGTTGTTGATGGATCAGGACCTATTGCGTCGCGACGAGATGTGGGTCGCCCAACGCGAAGCGTCTGGCGCATCTTCGCTTACACCGTTTAGTGACTACAAAGATGTTCGATACGACAAAGATATTCGCAAAAGCTACCTACAAGGTCGGCTTGGTGGGATTCCCAAGCTTTTGTTGGGCAGTGGGCGTTGTGAAAGGGCACAGCCAAAAAAGATTCGTAAGGAAAAGTAGTCGTGCCACAAAGACGTAAATTTCGGCGACCGTTGGGTGAGCGACGCTACAAAAAACTATTTCTGATAGCAACGGAAGGGGTGAAAACTGAACTTATATATTTCAGTCGATTTATTGATGAAACATCCATTGTTCGAGTTCACTGTTTGAAAGGAAGTCATGGCAGCTCACCGCCGCAAGTTTTATGCCGCATGAATCAAGCTTTAAAAAGAGAGCAAATCAAGCCCAGCGATGAAGCATGGCTGGTTGTGGATAAAGACCAATGGACTGATCTTCAATTGGAACAGTTGCATCAATGGTCAACACAAAGACCAAATCACGGGTTTGCGCTCAGCAATCCAAAATTTGAATACTGGCTACTACTTCACTTCGAAGATGGAATCGGTGTGACTTCTTCTCGGGAATGTTCTGAACGAATTCGTCGATGGATTGCTGGGTACGATAAAGCGGTCGACACAAGAAAAATTAGTAACACTCAAATTCAGTTAGCGATTGCCCGAGCCAAGCAACGGGATCAACCACCTTGCACTGACTGGCCCAGACAAGCCGGTCAAACAACGGTTTATCGGCTGGTTCAAAATATACTTGTAGCCACTGGGCTGGTTGGTTAGTCAGGCCGGAGCCAAATGCGATGTTTGTGTTTTGAAGTGGTGGTGCAAGGAATCGAGCCTGACAAAGCTCGAAACAGACCGTTTGCAGGCTCAACACTCGCCAACAGCATTCTTTACCACCGTCTCAGTCGGCTCAGGCACTAATTCAGCAGAGAACGACGGCTCGAGTAAACCGTGATGCGTTACTTTTTACTGCCCAAACCCTGGTGCGGTAGCGAGCGCTCGACGTTCTTCAAACCCCCGCGGAAAGTCGCCTGGTGACGCAGACCTGCTGCACTATTCGACGTAAATCGCACCTTGGAGGAACATTGTCTGGAGCAATACCAATTACCACGGTCGCAGTGCGAACACATCAGCACCAAGGCGCGGCATCGTAAAGCGTCCAAACTTTGGGCGATGCCGCGCCTGCAAAAGCCAGCCTAGAGCGCCTTGGTTAGCCAATAAACGCTAACGACTATCTCATCGCCAAAGCAATCAGGGGCGTTTCACGTCTTGCTACGCGCGATGCTCAACGCCCCTGATTAAAAACAAACAAAACTTAGAATTCACATAAACTCAACTGAAATACTCAAACGCCTTCAAATGACCGCGGAAACTGGCCGGTATTCACAAAAGAACAAAACGAATCGCTCGATTCAATGCCAGCGTACATACCCACGATTAAACGGAACATCCCGTCGATTGCACAAGCCGTCATGACGTTGATGACAAAGAGGCTAGACCAGGACTGGCAAACTAGGGGCAGTGAACGCCAATAGCGCCCAGTGTCTGTCTGTATGCCTCAGGCACGCTGTTAGAGGCCTTCGTTGCCTTCAAAAATGTAGGGGTTAAGGAATATCCGTTCCCAGAACAGGTTGCGGTCCACGTCTGAGAGACTGGCGTCATCGCAGGTGGCTTTCCATTGCTTGCGGACGGTTGCCAGCATGTGCTGGATGATGCCAGCAGCGGTTTTCTTGTCGAGAAGGAAGTTGGGCGCCGCCTCTAAGCAGGTCGCGAGCGTGCTGCGTCGATTGCTTCCGATAATCAGCATGGCCTGGCTGGCCTCATTACCTGTTCTGCTTTGCGGGCAAATATCATAAGCGGGTGTCAGGTGGAGCATCTTGCCGTCCCAGAAGGCGGCATGATTGCGGGCATGATCGTCAGTATTGCCGCACAGGATGTTCAATACCAAGCGTCCGAACAATTCGCGCAGCGTATCCTTTGGTTGACTGAAACGATGCCGGATGACTTCAGTCAGACGATCATAGCTGGCATAGCGAGCCATCATTTCATCGAGCCCGAATATCGTCAGCGCCGAGACCATCGACTTGCGCTGCCAGCCGTCATTGGTGTGCAGCCGGTCGAACCGTTCGACCAGCAGCACGTCCTTACCGGCGACATGGGCCAAGCGCACCGGCGCAACGTTGAGCCCTGCCTTGGCGGCAAGACTCATGGCGATGAATTCCGCCTTCACCACATTGTAGGTGTCTGACGAAGAGGAGAACTTGGCGATAAACTTTTTATCGCCATCCTCAACCATGGCCTTTGGCCGTGCGCCGCCCAGTGAACTCCCATGAAACAGAGCCTGATCCAGCTCAGGCGTAAGGGCAATACCTTTTTCAACCCTCTCGGCGGCTGTGAGCAATTCTTCCAGACTGGCTGCCTTGGTCGAACGGGGAACGTATGTTGCGGGGGACAGCTGGAAATCGAGCGCACCGATACGATCAGAACCTGATTCAAGCAGAAAAGTCAGCTCGTCAATCGCACCGATATCGGCATCCTTGCCCTTGATGCCAAAGGCTCTGTTCAGGATCACACGCCGGCCCCAGGCGTCTGGTGCACCATCCCGCAAGCACCCAGCCATGTTCAAGCCTGGCTCAGGGGCAATAGCACCAGCCCGCAAGGGCAGTTCAGGCAAGTAGAGTGGGATAGCCCCTTCAAGCGCCAGGTAGCTGCTGCCGTAGTTAAAAATGAGGTTTTCACCATCACGGACGAGCCGGCCAGCGACAACAGGTTCAGTTGCGCCGGGCAACCATACCCACACATACGCTTCATCATGGTGAGGTTTAGAAGTCATCCTTAACCACCATCATGCTTTTGCGTACTCTCTTTGGCAGCAGGGTCAGCTTGTTTCGTGCCGTTTCAAGGTAACGGGTCAGGGTCGAGGGCTCCGCTTCAAAGAGCGGCACGCCAACAATGGCAGCGAGCTCAAAAGCGGCACCGATTGAGCACCCCGTCTCACCATTTTCGATCCTGTGGACCAGCCCGCGTGATATGCCTGCGCGTTCGGCAGCTTCCGCGACCGTCAGGCCGCGCTCAATACGGGCGTCATGGATGAGCAGCCCCAGCAGCTCAGCGGCTTCCAGCCCATAGCGGGAATAAGGTCGTGTGTTTGGCTTTGCCATCGCAATCAATTTTGTTCCATCAACAGGGCGTTAAATACTTTAATGCATTATTTATGGATTAGTCTAGCATTTTTAAGCCAAAACCTCAAGGAAATGTTCTATAAATGAAGCTTTATCCTATTTACCGATCAGTTTATAAATCATCCATTCGGGCCAAGTGGCAGGGTGCCCGCGCGCTGTGTGTTTCTACACAGCGTTCGAGCTGTGTCATGTTGATGAATGGCGCTAGTCAAATTTTCAAGAGGGGATGTCTGTTTCACCACCAACAATCCAAATCTTGGGTTGTTCTAATAAGCGGGCTAAAAATGCATTGCCATCTTGCAACCGCTGCCGTACATCCAACGGTGTGTAAATTGTTGTGTTGATGCTGCGCCCTAACTGCTCTTCAGTGGCTACCAGTTGATTCAGAAGATTGGCGTAAGACAGCTTGTCACTGATAACAAATAAATCGATATCACTGGCGGCCGTATCCTGTTTTTTGGCAACCGAGCCAAAAATGAAAGCGCAGTCGATGTCATCCGCAAAGGATACAAGAGCCTCGCGGATAGGCTGTGCCAACCCAAAGGTCTTTTGGACAATCTGCACCATCTCTTGAAAAATTGGCGATTGAGGATTCGCCTGAAAATGTCGCTGATTACCTCGCATTTCTGCTGTCACCAAGCCGCTCTCAGCCAACCGTTTTAACTCCCGTTGCACCGCCCCTGACCCAGCACCGGTCAACTTAATGAGTTCATTGGCATAATACGAGCGCGCCGGTTGACCAAACAAGCAGGCGAGTAC
>CALBEY010000075.1 GCA_937888805.1 uncultured Burkholderiaceae bacterium | reverse complement strand
GCCAGGTCTTAACATCGGTTACTTGCCACAGGAGCCAGCGTTAAACGCTGAGCACACCGTGCGCGAATCGGTGGAAGAGGGCCTAGGCGCAGTTACTGTTGCCAAAAAACGTTTGGATGAAGTTTATGCGGCTTATGCTGAGCCGGATGCTGACTTCGATCAACTCGCCGCTGAACAAGCACAGCTTGAGGCGATCATTGAAGCCGCCGCCTCGAGTGGTTCGGATGACATTGCGGCCCAGATGGAAATTGCGGCTGATGCGCTGCGTTTACCGCCATGGGATGCCAAAATCGGTACCCTGTCTGGTGGCGAGAAGCGCCGAGTTGCCCTGTGCCGTTTGTTGTTGTCAAAGCCCGACATGTTGTTGCTTGATGAGCCTACCAACCACTTGGATGCTGAGAGCGTCGATTGGCTGGAGGTTTTCTTGAAAAAATTTCCTGGGACCGTGGTGGGTGTGACCCACGACCGTTACTTTTTAGACAATGCTGCCGAATGGATTTTGGAGCTTGATCGTGGACACGGTATTCCTTGGAAGGGCAACTACAGCTCTTGGTTAGAGCAAAAAGACGCGCGCTTAGCCACTGAAGAGGCCACAGAGTCTGCCCGCCAAAAAACCATCCGCAAAGAACTCGAATGGGTTCGCCAAAACCCCAAAGGCCGTCAAGCCAAAGCCAAGGCTCGCATGGCGCGCTTTGAAGAGTTGTCATCGCATGAATATCAAAAGCGTAACGAGACCTCTGAGATTTTTATTCCTGTGGCTGAGCGTTTGGGTAACGAGGCGATCGAGTTCAAAAACGTCAGCAAGTCATTTGGCGACCGATTACTCATCGATGATCTGAGTTTTAAAGTGCCGCCTGGCGCCATCGTCGGCATTATTGGCCCCAACGGTGCCGGTAAGTCAACTTTGTTTCGCATGATAGCTGGCAGAGAAATACCAGACAACGGCGAAGTGGTGTTGGGTCAAACCGTTCAGCTGGCTTTCGTTGACCAGTCGCGCGAGTCCTTGCCGGATAACAAATCTGTTTTCGAGGCGATTTCTGATGGCGCAGATATGTTGACCGTTGGTAAATTTGAAATGGGATCGCGTGCCTACCTTGGACGCTTTAACTTCAAAGGGACTGATCAAAGCAAGCAAGTCGGCCAGCTTTCGGGGGGTGAGCGGGGGCGCCTGCACCTCGCCAAAACCTTGCTTGAAGGCGGTAACGTGTTGTTGCTTGACGAGCCGTCAAACGATTTGGATGTCGAAACCTTGCGTGCGCTCGAGGATGCCTTGTTGGAATTTGCGGGCTGCGTGATGGTGATCAGTCATGACCGATGGTTTTTGGATCGCATTGCGACCCACATTTTGTCGTTTGAAGGCGATTCTCGGGTGGTCTTTTTTGATGGCAATTACCAAGAGTACGAAGCCGATAAGAAAAAGCGACTGGGCGAATCTGGCGCGGCACCCAAGCGCATTCGATACAAAGCACTCAAGTGATTGCCCGGTTATCAGTTGATCACTCACTGCTACTGCTAGTGGATATGCAGGCCTCGATGATGCCTGCCATACCCGAGGCGAAAGTGCAGATTGCCACGGCTGAACGTCTGGCGCGAGGCGCTAAAATTCTGGGCGTACCCGTGCATGCCACCGAGCATGTGTCTGACAAACTCGGGACCACATTGCCCTCCCTGCAAGCCCACTTAAGCGCTTCAGCCAAAGCGGTGCTGCAAAAGCGTCACTTCGACGGTTGTCGTGAGAAAGCCTCAGCAGCCCTGATCCCAACACAGCGCCGACAAGTGCTGGTTGCTGGGGCTGAGACACATGTTTGCGTGATGCAAACGGCACTCAGTCTTTTGGACAGGGGGCTGGAGGTTTGGATCGTGACCGACGCCTGTGGCTCTCGTCATGCCAACGACAAAGCCTCGGCACTCGATCGATTAAGCCGAGTAGGCGCCCAACTCATCACGGCTGAGATGGCGTTGTTTGAATGGTTAGGTGGCGCCGATCATCCCCAGTTTCGGGACGTGTTAAACATTATCAAATCTCGCGACGCAGGCCTGTAAGGTTTCTGCGTCGCGAGTGGTAAGGCCAAACTAATCGGGTTGCATCTCGATTTTGACTTCAAGCACCTCAAGGGAGCCTTGTCGCTCAAGGTTGACTTTGATGTCTTCGGGATTGACTTTGACATACTTTGATATCACAGCAACAAGTTCTTTTTGTAGCTGTGGCAGATAATCTGGCGCCTCAGTCGAGTTGCCACTTCTTTCATGAGCCAGAATGATTTGCAGTCGCTCTTTGGCGACGTTTGCTGAAGTCTTTTTCTGGCCGAGCAGGAATGACAGAAAAGACATCACTTACCTCCGAGCAATCGCTTAAACAGACCAGGCTTGTTGTACTGCGTGAAACGCAGTGGCTTTTCTTCTCCAAGGTATCGCGCCACGATGTCCGAGTAGGCTTCAGCGACATCAGAGCCTTTGATATGGATCGCTGGCAAACCTTGGTTAGATGCCTGAAGCACCGACTCTGATTCGGGAACAACACCAATGAGCTTGATGCGCAAGATGTCTTCAATGTCTTTAAGCGATAACATTTCGCCGTCCTCGACGCGTTTGGGGTTGTACCGCGTCAAAACCAAGAACTCTTTGACACGTTCTTCACCCATCTCTGCGCGACGTGACTTTGAGGCCAGAATGCCCAAGATGCGATCCGAGTCCCTGACAGAGGAAACCTCGGGGTTGGTCACCACCAACGCATCATCAGCAAAATAGGCCGCTAGTAAAGCGCCAGTTTCAATGCCGGCTGGCGAGTCACAAATGATGTATTCAAACCCCATTTCCTTCAGGTCATTGATCACTTTCTCAACGCCCTCTTTGGACAGGGCGTCTTTGTCGCGTGTCTGCGAAGCAGGAAGGATGAACAAGTTTTCTAGGTTCTTATCCTTGATTAAGGCCTGATTGAGTGTGGCCTCGCCTTGGATCACGTTGACAAAGTCATAGACCACACGGCGCTCGCAACCCATGATCAAGTCAAGGTTGCGCAAGCCCACATCAAAATCAATAACAGCAGTTTTGTGCCCACGCATTGCGAGGCCGGAAGAAAAGCTGGCGCTAGTCGTGGTTTTGCCCACGCCGCCTTTGCCCGAAGTCACCACCACAATTCGACTCATGACGTGCGTACCCTCACTTTTTTGAATTCTTTTTCATAAACAACCGACGCCAAACAGCAACGGCCTTTGGTGCAATCTAATTATCCATATTGTCACATGAAGAGGACACTTATGGATGCCTTAGGGTGTATATAACCGAAATTAATACTCAATTGGAGCGTTTTAGTCAGTCAGTGGATCCATGCGCAACGCTTGGTCTTTTAAATAGATCATTCCAGGCTTTCGTAAAAGTGTTGCTGGCAATGTCGAGTCAATTACTCGGTAAATGCCAGCAACAGCCACCAACTCAGCGTCCATTGATGTTGTGAAGATTCTCGCTTGGGCATCGCCGCGTGCGCCAGCCATGGCTTTGCCGCGCAAGGGACCGTAGACGTGGATATTGCCATCCGCGATGACTTCTGCGCCGCGGCTCACCACACCCATCACAATGAGGTCGGCTTGGCGGGCATAAACTCGCTGACCAGAGCGTAGGGGCCCTTCAATCACCAGTGTGGGTGCTGCACTCGCTGTGGTCGCTGATGGCGTCTGGACACTGGGCTTTGCGGGCTCTGCAGCGCTGGTATTGGCTGCTGGCAGTGGCGTTGCGGCTGCCACAGGCTCTGACACTTCACCGGCGGCTTGCGGCGCGGTTGTGGTGCGACTGGTGTTGGCTGATAACTCAACGCTTGCCAAGCCTTTGTCTTGAGCCTGAGTCAGCACGTCGCCCTGAGCCACAACACCGATGACTGGCAGCTTGTGTGCCGAGAATGCCTCTAATAGCGCATCCCAATCAATCGGTTGATCGATTTCGGTGGCATCGATCACAACGGCTTCGCCAGCAAAGAAGCCACCTGCTTCGGTCATGCGTTGGTTGAGCGAATCGATTAACGTCTTGGTGTCGTTGGACTTTAGCAGCGCTCTAATGGTGTAGAGCGTGGCACTTTTAAATTCGAGCGAAGTGAGGTTGGCAGTCATGGGTGCTTAGGACGAGCGGGTCGCCCAATTGTCCTTTAGGGTCGTGATGCGGTTAATGACAACATGTTCGAGTCGGTTTTCAACACGATCGGGAGCGAAATAGCCAAGCCTTTCAAACTGCCAAACATCGCTAAGGGTTTGCGTACCTGGTTCAAGCCAGCCTTGCACCGTTTGTCTTGAGTCAGGGTTCAGAGATGCCAAAAAATCCGCATCGCCCGTATCTGGGTAGGCTTCAGTAAATAGGCGATCATACAAATGGATGGTCGCCGCAATAGCATGCTTGGCGCTCACCCAAGTCACCGTGCCTTTGACTTTGACAGCGTCTGCGCCAGGCGTGCCGCTGCGCGTTTCAGGTAAGTATTCTGCGTGCACTTCAACCACATGACCATCCTCATCTTGCACGCAACCTGTACAGTGAACCACGTAGGCGTATTTTAACCGCACTTGGTTACCCGGGAAGAGCCTAAAGTATTTCTTGGGCGGATCCAGTGCAAAATCTTCTCGCTCGATCCAAAGCTCGCGGGTCAGTGCGAAGGACCGTTGCCCTGATTCGGGGTGGTGAGGGTGAACTGGCGCGTGACAGGTTTCTTCATAGTCTTCGGGCAGGTTGGTAATCACCAACTTCAGAGGTTTTAAAATGGCCACGCTACGGGGTGCTTTGGGGTCTTGGTCATCGCGCAAGGCTTGCTCTAACACGCTGTAGTCGATGCGTGAGTTTGCTTTTGAGACGCCAGTTCGCTCACAAAATAGACGAATCGACTCGGGCGTGTAGCCGCGCCGACGCAAACCTGCGAGCGTCGGCAAGCGCGGGTCGTCCCAACCGCTGACGTGATGGTCTTTGACCAGCTGAAGTAATTTTCGCTTACTGGTCACAACGTAGCTCATGTTCAATCTTGCGAACTCATACTGACGCGGCAGGGGCCGGGCCAGACAACCCAAATCGGCAAGGGTATTTAACGTCCAGTCATAGAAGGGGCGCTGGTCCTCGAATTCGAGCGTACAGACACTGTGCGTGATGCCTTCGAGAGCGTCTTCAACGGGGTGCGCCCATGCGTACATTGGGTAGATGCACCAGCGGTCGGCCGTGCGGTGGTGATGGGCGTGTCGAATTCGGTAGATGACGGGATCGCGCATGTTCATGTTGGGCGATGTCATGTCGATGCGCGCCCTCAGGGCCAGTGAGCCATCAGGATGCTGGCCGTTGCGCATTTCTTCAAAACGGGTCAGTGATTCATCAATAGGGCGATCACGCCAAGGACTGTCTTGACCAGGCTCGGTCAAGGTGCCCCGCGCTAAACGCATTTGTTCAGGGCTTTGCTCGTCGACGTAGGCATGACCCGCTTTAATCAGTGCCTGTGCAAACGCGTACATCACATCAAAGTAGTCGCTGGCAAAGTAAAGGTAGCTTTGACCCTTTGACTGCCAATCAAACCCGAGCCATTTGACGGCATCCATGATGGCATCAACGTAGGCTTGCTCTTCTTTTTCAGGGTTGGTGTCATCAAAGCGCAAATGGCAAATGCCACCGTAAGCTGTGGCTAGGCCAAAATTCAAACAAATGCTCTTGGCGTGGCCAATATGTAAAAAGCCGTTGGGCTCGGGAGGGAAGCGCGTACGGATGCGTGCAGGGTCTAAATCGGCCTGATTCAGCGTTTGTGCTGCAGCCGGGGGCGAGGCCCACCGCTTGCCTTCAAAGCGGTTTGCCTTGAGGTCAGTTTCAATAACTTGGCGTAGAAAATTGGAGGTCGAAGCCTCCCCATCATGGGGCGTCATAAGCGATTCTTAAGCAACGTGTTGAAAAGCGCGGATACACAAAGTCACATTTTGCCACGTCCGGTCTACACTTACGCCGTTATGCAAATTAGCCACTCAATATTTATGCAAGCCCAAATTGCTTGGGCCATCTCATTGTTTCAAGCCCTCATGGTGCTTGGGCTGGGATTGGTGTGGCTGTTGGCGGTTTGGCAGTGGTTGATCGGCACCACAAAACAACCAACGCGTCTTGCCGCTTACGAATCTTGGTTAGGGGTGTTTGCGGTGGTTGCGCGGGCTGGATTTGGGTTTGGACTGCTGACCTTGGTGCTGGTGGCCGTTGGTTGGTCAACGCTATTTGAGCGTGCGGGTAATGTTTTGGGTCCTTTGTTGTTGGTTCTCACTGCCATTGCCTTTCTCACCAAAACCACAGTTTTTAGCGTCATGATCAACGGCCGAGGCCGCGTCAGTGAGGCGATTTATTCACTCAGCGCGCTGGCAACCGCTTTTGGCTATTCCCTGATTGTGGCGGGTTTGGTGGTAATAGAGACGTGGTTACGAGACCCTGCCGGCGCGAGCCTCATCGATGGGCGTTTTCAGGTCATTGAGTTGCGGCCTATTTTTTTCAATCAGCAGGTGGGTTTACAAGCCCTGTTAACGGTTTTGGGTGCCGCGCTAGCGACAATCGGTTGGATGATTGGCCGTCAAGGCTTGCCATCGAGCGCGCCAGGGTCTGACGCCAAGTCGGTGCGTCTGCCCGCCTCGATCTATCGTCTCTTGTGTGGCTTGGGGTTGCTCGCTGCCATAATCGTGATTGTTGCTTTAGACCAAATGGTAGCAAGCTTGGTGTTGGATCACGGCTCACTGATGGGTCTGTTAAGCGGAAATCTTTTGGCTGAACCTGCGGGGTTATCAACGGGGTTTGCCATGGTCGTGACAGCGAGGCTTGTTGCCTTACTGTTGCTGACTTATTTGGTGCTAATTATGGTGGCTTGGGTTTACGGTGCGGTGGCACCAAGTGCTCAGCGCATGCGCAAACACTTAACGGCTGGTTTGCTATTGGTGGGACCAGGGCTTTGGGCGGGACTTTGGTTACTCCTGTATTTGGGCAAGGGCCGTGACGTGGTGGTTGGGCACTTGACGTTTGATGATGTGGCCAGTGCACCGTCAATGAGCGTTTTGTGGGTCAGCGCTGGGCTTTTGGCGATGGCAAGTGTTGGTCTGCTGGTTGCCCTTTGGCAAAGCTTGACACAAAGCTTGGCGCCCTCGCCATTGCCCGCTAGCCAGCAGACGCTGCCATGATCGAGTACTTATCAGCCGCCATGGGATTAAACCCAAGCGACCCATTATTTTGGATGCCGCTGGTGGTAAGCGCTTTCTTTTTACTGGTCGGCGCCAGCGTGGTGTTGATGGATGGGTTTGGGCTAGGTGTGGGTCTGCTGCTACCTTTTTTATCTGCCAGCGACCGCCAACGTGTGTTCGAGCGGCATGAGTCTTGGGAGGCCAGTTCCAACGCATGGTTGTTACTTGTTTTGGTTCTTGTGATGATCGTATTTCCTTTCGCCTGGGCGGTCTTGGCTAACGGACTGTACTTGGGTTTTCTATTTTTGGTGACCGGCTCGCTGCTGCGTGCCTTGAGTCACCTTTGTTACAAAAATCACCACAATAACCATGCCATTGGCTATTGGTTGTTTGGTTTGGCGAGCTTGTTGGCCACGATTGGGTATGGCCTTTTGCTGGCTGGTTACGTCGCTGGGCTGCAGTGGCGTTTGGATTTGTCGGTTTTTGTGCTCTTGGTCTTGTTATCAGTGGCCATGTCTTTCTTTTTGTTAGGGTGCACTTGGCTGGTTGCTTGGTCGCAAGGCACGCTGTTGGTTAAAACCGCAAGGCTGGCGCGATCATCAGCGCGTTGGACTGCCGCTGGTATGGTGGCAGTATCGTTGACGCTGGGTTTAACGAATCCGGCCGTTTTTTATAAATGGACCCAAGCCAGCTTTTTGATGACGGGCGCTTTGTGGTGGCTACTGATGTTAGCGGCTTTCGTGTGGCTTGAGATTTGTTTGCGTCATTTGATTGCCGAGCTTGTGCCTAAAAGTAACCGTATCCCATTTTTATTGGCCATGCTTTTGTTGGTCCTCATGATGCTTGGCTTGGCTTACAGTGTTTTCCCATTTGTGATTATCGATGAGATGTCGATCTGGGATGCGGTCGCTTCACCGGCGGTGCTTGAAACCGCGTTGATTTGTATTTTGGTGCTGATACCCGTTGTAATTGCGGTTCATGTTGGTCGGTTGTTTCGACGAATGACGCAGCAATCGGTTAGCGTTCAGAAAGTCGCCCAAGCGCAGGTGGCTGCGCGTTGAAACCTGCACCTGAAGTTGGTAAGGACATTTTGTTATCACCAAATAAAAGCGAAGCCACCCCGGCGCGTGAATTGCTGCGCCGGATTTTTGGTCATCAATCCTTTCGAACGCCACAAGCCGAGGTCATCGAACACGTTTTGGCGGGCCATGATGCCTTGGTTTTGATGCCAACGGGCGGTGGCAAGTCCTTGTGTTACCAATTGCCCGCATTACTGAGGCCTGGTGTGGCCGTGGTGGTTTCGCCCCTAATCGCGCTCATGAAAGATCAGGTCACCCAGCTTTGTGCGCTTGGCGTGCGTGCCGCGGTACTGAACTCAACTCTCTCGTGGGATGAAATGCTGAGCGTTGAGCGCTCGCTTAAGCAAGGTAATTTTGATCTGATCTACATGGCACCGGAAAGACTGACCAGTGAACGCATGCTGCAGTTATTGGAGCAAATACCGATTGCGCTGTTTGCCATTGACGAGGCTCACTGCGTCTCGCAATGGGGACATGATTTTCGCCCTGAGTATCTTGGCTTGTCGGTACTGACGCAACGTTGGCCCAACGTGCCTCGCATTGCGCTCACGGCCACGGCCACTGAACAAACACGGCAGGAAATATTGGCACGCCTTGGCATGACCGCAGCCCGATCGTTTGTAACAGGCTTTGACCGTCCGAACATCTTTTATCAAGTCGCGGAAAAAGACGAGATTCGATCGCAGTTGTGGCAGTTTATTCGCCATCAGCACCGCGGTCAGTCTGGCATTGTTTACTGTGCGTCACGTCAGCGAACCGATGAGTTGGCGTTATGGTTGGTTAACAAAGGCCTCACGGCCTTGCCTTATCACGCCGGTCTTGACCGGGAAACGCGCACCAAACACCAGCAACAGTTCCAACAATCGCCAGATGCGGTGATGGTGGCCACGATTGCCTTTGGTATGGGAATCGACAAACCTGACATCCGTTTTGTGGCGCACGTGGATATGCCCAAGTCCTTAGAACATTACTATCAGGAAACAGGACGTGCGGGTCGCGACGGGCACGCCGCAAGTGCGTGGTTGGCTTACGGTTTGAGTGACGTTTTACAGCGGCAACGCCTGTTTGCAGAGGTGACCGATAACCCGCTCAATCAGCAGCGAATGATTAATGCCTTTGACACCATGGTGTCGTTTTGCGAGTCAATTGAATGCCGGCGTCAGCAATTGCTGGCCCATTTTGGACAGTCCTCTGCGCCTTGCGGTCATTGTGATAATTGTCTGAATTCAGATGCTGTTGAAGATGTCTCTGAGGCAGCCCAGAAAATGCTCTCCGCCGTTTATCGGCTTTGGCGCCAGCGGGGTCAACGATTTGGGTCTGGCCATGTGATCGATATTTTGCGAGGTCGCCCCACGGCTCGGGTGAGCTCGCTAGGCCACGACTCGCTGTCGGTGTTTGGCATCGGGGCAGAACTTAGCGTGGTGCAATGGCGCAGGCTGTTACGTCGATTGTTGTCCGAACAAATGCTGGTGCTTGACGATGAAGGTTATGGCACCTTGGCGTTAACCGAGGCCAGTGTTGCGGTTTTGAAGGGTCAGCAGCGCCTATTAATGCGTTGGGGCTGAGCCCCACAAACGCGTCACCCATGTTCAAGGTCTTAAAGTTGCTCGCTTGGTGGGCCAGGCGGGGGCGTGAGCCCCAAGTGACGCCAAGTCGTCTGTGTGGCCATCCGACCTCGGGGTGTGCGCTGTAGGAAACCATTTTGTATGAGATAGGGCTCGATCACATCTTCGATGGTGTCGCGTTCTTCACCAATAGCAGCTGCCAAACTTTCAACGCCCACGGGGCCACCGTCAAATTTGTGAATGATGGCTTCTAGAAGCTTTCTATCCATGATGTCTAGCCCGAGTGGGTCGACTTCGAGCATGCTCAGGGCCTTAGAGGCGATCTCTTGGCTAATTAAGCCATTGGCTCGGACTTGAGCAAAGTCGCGCACCCGTCGCAGCAGTCGGTTGGCAATTCGCGGGGTGCCACGCGCCCGTCTTGCAATTTCAGCGGCACCGAGTTCGTCAATTTCAGCATTTAGCAGCTTGGCGTTACGTTTGACAATTAACGCCAACTCGTCATGGGAATAGAAGTCAAGCCGCGAGACAATCCCGAAGCGATCACGCAGTGGGTTGGTAAGCATGCCCGCGCGGGTGGTGGCGCCGATGAGTGTGAAGGGCTGTAAATCAAGTTTCACGCTTCGGGCGGCCGGTCCTTCGCCAATCAAGATATCGATCTGAAAGTCTTCTAAGGCAGGGTATAGAATTTCCTCGACCACGGGTGATAAGCGATGGATTTCATCAATGAAGAGCACGTCATTGCGTTCGAGATTGGTCAAAAGCGCTGCCAAATCACCAGCACGCTCCAAAACGGGTCCCGAGGTTTGGCGTAAGTTCACGCCCATTTCATAGGCGACAATGTGTGCGAGCGTGGTTTTACCGAGACCGGGTGGGCCAAAGAGCAACACATGATCAAGCGCTTCGGCCCTATGGCGTGCAGCCTCAATGAAAATCTGCAGCTGTTCGCGAACGTTGTGTTGACCGACGTACTCCGCCAAAGCCTTGGGTCGTAGTGCTCGCTCGACCGACTCTTCAGTGGATGTGCGGCTAACGGGATCGACCAAGCGTTCGGCGGGCGGTTGTGAGGACAGGTTGTCTGACTGTATGGCCATGGGCTGATCACCAAGTGATCGAAGATTGGGTTCGGATCAATCGTACACTATGACAACCTGTAAAACCCATGACACGAATGTCTCGTTGTCTTTATAAGGGCAAGAAAAAAATGGTTCAGTCCCCAACAGTCGCTTTAAAGCCACCAACCTACGCCGATGTTCAGCGCGCTGCTCAAACCCTAGAGGGTGTTGCGCATAGAACCCCCGTGCTGACCAGCCAAAGCCTGAACAAGTCGCTCGGTGCGGAAGTGTTTTTTAAGTGTGAATCTTTTCAGAGAACGGGCGCTTTTAAGTTCCGAGGGGCTTATAACGCGCTGTCAAACCTATCGACTGCCCACAAAAAAGCGGGCGTGGTGGCATATTCTTCGGGCAATCATGCGCAGGCCATTGCGCTTTCGGGCCAGTTGCTCGGCATTTCGACCACGATCGTGATGCCACATGATGCCCCCAGTGCCAAACGGGCGGCCACAGAGGGTTATGGCGCGAAGGTCGTGCTTTATGACCGGTACACTGAAAAGCGCGACGAGATCGCGACCCAGTTGGCGCAGCAACATGGTTTGGCTGTGATCCCACCGTTTAACCACCCCGATGTGATTGCGGGTCAAGGCACGGCAGGTAAAGAGTTATTTGAGCAAGTCGGCCAACTCGATGCCTTCTTGGTTTGCATGGGTGGTGGCGGTCTGGTGTCGGGCTGCTCTTTAGCGGCGAGCGTCTTAAGTCCCGCCTGCGAAATGTATGGTGTCGAGCCAGAAGCTGGCAATGACGGACAAATGTCATTTCGCAGTGGCAAGATCGTCACGATTGACCCGCCCCGGTCTTTGGCTGATGGCGCGGTGACCACCGCGGTTGGTGATTTGACCTTTGCCATCATGCAAAAGAACTTAAAAGATGTTTTAACGGTGAGTGATCAAGCGTTGGTTCAGACCATGCAGTGGTTTGCCCAGCGCATGAAATTAGTGGTTGAGCCCACGGGTTGTTTGGCCGCCGCTGCCGTGATGCAAGGTGCGTTGGCCATTAAGCCGGGGATGCGAGTGGGTGTATTGGTCAGTGGCGGCAATGTTGATTTGGCGTCGTACGGGCAGTTAATGGCCGGTTCAATTAACGTCAGTTAATTGAACCGGAACTGAAGGTCAGGGTAAGACAGGAGATTTTTCAATGCGTATATTGGTTGTCGGTGGGTCGGGGTTTATCGGTCAAAACGTGGTGGGTAAGCTGGTATCGCAAGGTGACACGGTTTACGTGCCCACGCGGCGTTTACCCAGTGCGCGTGAGTTACTCGTCTACCCAACAGTGACTGTTTTAGCGGGTAACACATTCGACCAAGCCACTTTGAATGGCTGGGTTAAGGACGTCGATGCGGTGGTTAATCTGGTTGGCATTTTGCATAGCAAGTCGGGCCAGCCTTACGGACCCGATTTTGCGGCGGTGCATGTGGATTTACCCAAGCGTTTGGCGCAAGCTTGTGTGGATAATGGTGTCACGCGGTTTGTCCATGTCAGTGCGCTTGGTGCCAGCGACCAAGGCAGCAGCCAATATTTACGATCTAAGGCCGCCGGTGAGTTGGCGATTGCCAACATTGCGGCGGCCAATCCCACACTGTGCACCACTGTCTTTAGGCCGTCAGTGGTGTTTGGGCCTAACGACAAATTCATGAATTTATTTGCAAAACTTGCCAAATTTTTTCCCGTCTTACCCATGGCGGGTAGTCGCAGCAAAATGCAGCCCGTTTTTGTGGGTGATGTGGCGCAGGCGGTGGTCAATGTGCTGAAGTCCAAGCATTTTTGCGGCTCGACCTACGATTTGGTGGGCCCCACCGTCTACACACTTGGTGAGTTGGTTAAGTTGTCCACCGAATGGAGTGGTCGAGCTCGCCCCGTGATAGATTTACCCATGCCGTTGGGTCGACTACAGGCTTTCTTCTTTGAGTGCTTGCCGGGTGAGCCCTTGATGTCACGCGATAACCTGGACTCGTTGCAAACCGATAACGTGAGTGCGATGCCGATGGACTCAGCACTGGGCATTGTGCCCACGGCACTTGAAACAGTTGCACCGAGTTACTTGCGTCAGACTTCGTAAACCGCGACTTTTAACCGTGTCTTAATTGTTAGCCAAATCTTTTAACTGGAGCATTCATGGCCCGTATTCCTTATGCCGATTTAAACAACCCTGAAGCCAAACCGCTGGTTGACCAAATCATCGCTGAGCGTGGCGACATCTTGCATCTCTATCGGATGTTGTTGCAAAGCCCTCCGGTGGCCGCGGGTTGGTTGAATTACTTGACAGCCATTCGTCAGAAATGCCAGCTTTCAGGGGCTTTGCGTGAGCTCGTCATCATGCGTGTGGCGCAACTCAATGGTGCACCTTACGAGGCTGATCAACACCGTCCGATCGCGCTTAAAGAGGGCGTGAGCCAGACGCAACTTGACGCACTGTCAGAGTGGTCATTGCAACCCGAGGTGTTTGACGACACGCAGCGTGCCGTTCTCGCATACACCGATGCCATGACCAAGCAGGTTCATGTGCCAGAGGACATCGCACTTGCTGTACGAGAAAAATTTGATCATCGCCAGCTCGTCGAGTTAACCGCGACCGTTGCTGCCTACAACATGGTTTCGCGGTTTCTTGAAGCCATGGCGATCCACTCAACAGACGACCCCAACAAATAACCAATTTTTTGGTGGGTGTTATTCGTTGCCACTCGGTTAGCGCGACAATGCTTTTAGCGCTAACCGAATGCCTTCAGAGACATCGACGCCTTCTGCCAGGCCTTTGACAGCACCGATCGACTCCTTTTCTGAGTAGCCCAAGGCTGTCAGGGCTTCAATAATGTCGGCTTGGCTGCTTCGGCTAGCGCCAGCGGCACCCTCTACCAATAAATGGCTACCAAACTTGTCTTTGAGTTCTAGCAGCAAACGCTCGGCTGTCTTTTTGCCGATACCAGGAATCCGTGTTAAACGGCCGGCCTCTTGCATGGCAATCGCCTGGGCTAAGTCACTGACTGACATGCCGGATAAAACCGCTAAGGCCATGCGGGCACCGACGCCGGTGATCTTAATGAGCTCACGAAAGGCCCGTCTCTCTTGCTCGGTGGCAAAGCCAAACAGCAAATGGGCGTCCTCGCGGATGACTTGATGAGTCAGGAGCGTGACTTTGCTGCCCAAATCAGGCAAGTCATAAAGCGTCGACATGGAGACTTCGAGCTCGTAGCCAATGCCGCCGACATCAAGCCCAACCCGAGGGGGAGACTTTTCAAATAAAACACCGGTGATACGACTGATCATTCTTGGCCTCTTGATGTATCGGTACTGCGTAAGCGACCTGCACGCGAACTTGAGCGCGATGAACGGCTCGCTGCAGTGGACCACCCTTGGCCATTTAGCGCAGCAAGCATGGGCGCCATATGCGCATGGCATATGGCGCACGCCAAAGCATCGGCGGGGTCAGTATTTGGTGTGGCGTTTAAGGATAATAATCGTTTGACCATTTCTTGGACCTGTTCTTTGGCGGCTTTGCCATGTCCAACGACAGACTTCTTGATTTGTAACGCTGTGTATTCATGCACAGCCAGACCGCTGTCTGACAAAGCACACAACGCGGCGCCTCGAGCTTGGCCAAGCAAGAGTGTGGATTGTGGGTTGGTGTTCACAAACACAATTTCCAAAGCAGCCACGTCGGGCCGGGTTTCTCGCGCGACCTCCCGCAAATTATCCAAGATCACTTGAAGTCGTTCGGGCAAGCTAGCGGCGCTGGGCACGATGATTGTGCCGCTGCTGACGTATTGGAGTGTGGAGCCGCTGGTGTCGATGACACCGAATCCCGTTCGTCGCAATCCAGGATCCACCCCGAGTATTCTCATGTTCGTCTGCTAGGGCTAGTGCCGAAAATGCCGCATGCCGGTCATCACCATCACCACGTCGCGCTCGTTAGCTGCGGCAATGACTTCATCATCACGCATGCTGCCGCCGGGCTGAATCACACAGGTGGCGCCCGCATCAATGACCACATCAAGACCGTCTCTGAATGGGAAAAAAGCATCAGACGCGACTGAGCTGCCTTTCAAATCAAGCCCGCCATTGGCCGCCTTGATGGTGGCAATACGGGCCGAATCGATGCGGCTCATTTGCCCTGCGCCCACGCCAAGCGTCATGCCTTGTCCGGCAAACACGATGGCATTTGACTTCACAAACTTAGCCACGCGCCAAGCAAACATGAGGTCACTCATTTGATCATCAGTGGGTTGACGCTTGGTGACGACTTTTAAAGCCTTTTCATCGAGCAATTGCGAATCGGGTGTCTGAATGAGCCAGCCACCGCCCACGCGTTTGACGTCGATATCGTTTTGATGGTGTCCCATGGGTACTTCAAGCACGCGCACATTTTTTTTATGCTGCAAGACGGCCAGAGCCGATCCCTCAAACCCAGGGGCGAGCAGCACTTCGACAAATTGGGCGCTGACCGCTTCTGCCGTGGCCGCATCAATGGCTCGGTTGAAGGCAATGATGCCCCCAAAAGCCGAGGTCGTGTCCGTGCGAAACGCTTTTTGATAGGCGCCATACACATCGTCGGCCACTGCCACACCACAGGGGTTGGCATGCTTGACGATGACACAGGCTGGTTGATCAAAGCTGCGAACACAGTCCCAAGCCGCGTCAGCGTCAGCGATGTTGTTGTACGACAATGCTTTGCCTTGTAACTGATGAAAGTTACCCAGCAGGCCAGTTGGTACGCTAGGGTCGCGGTAAAACGCAGCCACTTGTTGTGGGTTTTCGCCATAACGCAAGGTTTCTTCACGGAGCAGTTGAAGCGTGAGAGTGCGTGGCCATGTTGCCCTTTCAGGCGTTTCGTTTTGTACGGGCTCAGCCTGGGACAAGCTGCTAAGGTAGGCCGCAATCGCACCATCGTAGGCGCTGGTGTGAGCATAGACCTTAGCGGCAAGCGACAAACGCAAACCAAAACTTGTGTCGCCGTTGTTTTGGTCCATTTCGTTTAAGACTCGGCTGTAGTCGATGGGGTCAATCACAACGGTCACACCACCACTGGCTGTGCCGTGATTCTTGGCGGCAGCGCGCAACATGGCGGGGCCACCGATATCGATGTTTTCAATGGCGTCTTCAAACGTGCAATCGAGTTTGGCGACTGTTTCACGGAAAGGGTAAAGATTAACCACCAACAAGTCGATGGTGTCGATATCGTGTCGTTTTAAGGTTTGCAAGTGTTTGGGGTCATCGCGCCGGGCCAGTAAACCACCATGGATCTTGGGGTGAAGGGTTTTAACGCGCCCATCCAAAATCTCTGGTGAGCCCGTGTGAGTGGCGACTTCGGTCACGGGTAGACCAGCTTGAGTCAGCAGTTTGGCGGTGCCCCCGGTGGACAACAAGCGCACGCGCCGAGCATGCAGGGCACGCGCAAAATCAACGACCCCAGTTTTGTTAGAAACAGAGATCAAAGCAGTTTGAATTTTCATGAATTTGAACAAGTTATAAAAATTTGAAGAGATGGTTCTTTAATCAGTGAGACGCGTTTGTGGCTATAAAAGCTGATGTGTCATTAACTTTTTGCGTAGCGTATTGCGGGTGATGCCTAGCAATTGGGCCGCTTTTGATTGATTGCCTTGCGCGCGAGTCATGGCGATTTGCAGCAATGGTTTTTCCACACAGGACATCACCATGTCCCACATGCCCGAGGGGTCAATGTCGCCAAGGTCGTTCAGATAAGCTTCAAGGTTTAAGCGCACTGATTCATCGAGGGGTGTGATTTTTTTTATCATGATTTTTCTCGGTTTAAGCAGCCATCTTGTTTTCTAACAGATCAGGTGCATCAGCAATGGTCTGATTAAACCACTTTGAGACTACGAATGCTTGTTGTGCGGTGCTATCGATTGCGTTAATGGTGCTGACCATGGTTTGACCGCCGGGCAAGTCTTTCATGTACCAGCCAATGTGTTTTCGCGCGGTTCGTACACCCACTGTCTCACCGTAAAACCGGTAGTGGTCATCCAGATGCGTGAGCAAGTGGTCACGGATTTCAGCCAGTGTTATTGGCCGGTGTGTTTCACCCGTTCGGAGGTAGTGATCGACTTCGCGAAACAACCAAGGACGCCCCATCGCCGCGCGACCAATCATGACAGCGTCCGCTCCGGAATAAGCCAATACTTGTCGGGCTTTCTCAGGGCTATCGATGTCGCCATTGGCAATCACAGGGATCTTGATGGCCGCTTTAACCGCCTTGATGGTGTCGTACTCGGCTTGACCCTCGTATAAGTCGGCACGCGTGCGACCGTGCAATGTCAACGCGGCGATGCCCAATGATTCGGCTAACGTGGCGATACGCACGGCGTTACGACTGTACTGATCCCAGCCGGTGCGCGTTTTTAAAGTGACCGGCACATTGTGCACCGCACACGCTTGAACCACTCGGTCAATGATTCGTTTGACAAGGTCTTCGTGGCGCAGCAAGGCAGAGCCAGCTGCTGTCTTACAAACTTTTTTAACGGGACAACCCATGTTGATATCGATGATGCGAGCGCCTTTGCCAATGTTAAAAACTGCGGCTTGGGCCATCATGTCGGGATCGGCACCAGCGATTTGCACCGTGATGGGGTCAAGCTCGCCATCGTGGTTTATGCGTCTTGACGTTTTAACGCTATCCCATAGTGCAGGGTTACTGGCGGCCATTTCAGAGATGGCGTGACCTGCCCCCAGCCGTTTACAGAGCTGACGAAATGGGCGGTCGGTAACCCCCGCCATGGGGGCAACAAACACATTGTTTGGAAATGTCCATGAGCCAATTTGCATGGACTCATTGTATAAGACACCGATGCTATACACGTGCGCGATTGAACGATTTAATGCCGTAATCCTTGCATCAGGTGGCGCGCCAAGGGCGCACGCAATGCGGGTAGGGTATCTAGCGCTAACAAAGCCAGCCCTGCACCATGCTCGACCGCGGGCCATTGGGTCGTAAAAATACTCGACATGGTACGCGTCAGGTTGACGGTCACGGTGCGGTCATATTGACGCAAATTGGCGTAGATGGACAGTGACCGAGCCGGATCGCGATTGCTTTGCGCCATCCAGTCGCGCAAACAGTGGGCAAGGGTGGCCACGTCTCTTAGTCCGAGGTTAAGGCCTTGACCAGCCACGGGGTGCAGCGTTTGGGCTGCGTTGCCCACGTTGACGATACGACCTTGAACAGGCGTTGGGTCAACGCTTTGATAAAGGGAAAAACCGTTGAAGTCCGATAAAACTTCAAAGTGGCCCAGACGATCGCCAAACGTTTGCCGCATGGCTTGCGACAAGGCTTCAGGCTTTAAGCCCAGAAGGGCTTGGGCACGATCGGGGGCGCAACACCAGACGATTGATTGAGCGCCGTGATGGTCAGGGTGGGGCAAGACAGCAAATGGTCCTTCGCGGGTAAATCGCTCAAAGGCCCAACCAACCTTGGGTTGACTTACTCGCGCAACACCCAGCAATGCGACTTGTGAATGAGTTTCTTTGGCCTGCGAGCCGGTAGGTCCTGTTTGCGTCTGGTGGTTCATACCGTCGGCGCGAATCACCAGTTTGGCGGTGGTTTGGATGTCACCGGTGGTAACAATCACGTCATTGCCATGTTGTTCGGCCTGAGCAGGTTCACCCGTAAAAAGGGTCACACCGGCCTGGTTGGCGGCTTCGAGTAATGTTTCATGTAATTGACTGTAGCGCAGCACGTGCCCCAATGACGGCACGGCAAAGTCCTCAGCACGGATCAACGTGCGGCCGAGCCGGCCCTTTTGTGAAACATGAATGGTGTGTATTGAGGCCACTTCATTGGGCCAAGCGTTTAAGTCAGCCAGTAAAACCCGACTACCCTCATTGATCGCTATGACTCGGGTGTCGTTGGCCACGGATCGGTCATAGCGGGTGCGCTGTTCGGATTGGAATAAAGCCACTCGGGCGGGATCGGGTGCCAAGCGCGCAAGCAATAGGGCCAATGCACTGCCGGTTGGGCCGCCGCCCACAATGGCAACATCAAAAGTCATGGTGGTTTTCTGATCCAACGCAGTCATTACGTACTCATCGGGCTATTGTCACTTGATTAAGAGAAGTCTTTACTAAGAATACGTGATTTACAGTGGGCTCGGCATTAAACTCTGGTCATGAACACGACTAATACACCACCTGTCCATCCCGATGCGCCGACTCATGACGCTGATTCTGCTGAGGTGCTGGGTGAATCCGTTGCCTACCCACCCGCTGCGGTCAAAAGCAAAGTGCTGGCGGGTCTTTTGTCCTTCTACGGCGGCTGGTTTGGCGCACATTGGTACTACCTGGGTCGCCCTCGGCCTTGGTTATTGACGGTTTTGGCGGCTGTGATGTTTGCCATTGCTTTTCAATCAGAGGTTTGGTGGGACAGTCCAGCGATCTTTGTGGTGTTCATTCCAGCTGTGGCAGGATTTATTGAAGCCATCGTCTTGTGTTTGAGGTCTGACGAAAAGTTTGATGCGCGCTACAACCCGGGTTACCAGCGGGTCGGACACACCGGTTGGGGTCCGATTTTGGTCGCTATCTCCGGGCTGTTGCTTGGTACCGTTCTGATGTTGTTCGGGATTGCCCATGTGGTGTTACACATTTGGACCCGCATGGGGTTGCTAGACGGCTTGAATTTCTAGCACCTGCCCGCACGCATCAGTTCTTCAATGGTCTTGCGTTCAACCGGCACGCCACGGGTGATGAGTTCGCAGCCTTGCTCGGTCACCAGTGCATCGTCTTCAATCCGTATACCAATATTCCAAAACGGCTCTGGGACATGATCATTGGGTCTGATATAGAGACCAGGTTCAATGGTCAGCACCATGCCAGGCTCTAAAGGCCGCCAATCAGGCTCTTCGACATCGAGTTCGGTCAGTCGATAAGGGCCGACATCATGCACATCAAGACCCAGCCAGTGGCCGGTTCGGTGCATGTAAAAAGGTTGATAGCTTCGGGTCTCGATGGCCTCAGCCAACGAGCCCTTCAAAATGCCTACATCAATTAACCCTTGGCAAAGCACATTGACCGCGGCCTCATGGCCAGCATTAAACGACTCGCCGGGTCGGGTCAAAGCAACAGCGGCTGCTTGCGCGGCTAAGACGATGTCGTAGAGTGCGGCTTGTGGCCCAGTGAAGCGGCCATTGGCGGGGAAAGTGCGGGTGATGTCTGAGGCGTAGCCGTGTAACTCGCAACCCGCGTCAATCAAGATCAAGTCACCGTCTTTGATCGTGCTGTGGCCCGCGCGGTGATGTAAGACGCAGGCGTTAGCGCCTGTTGCCACGATGGTTTCGTAGGCCGTGCCTTGAGCGCCGCCTTGCAGAAAAACCCGCAGTAGTTCGGCCTCGAGTGATCGCTCGGCTTGGCCAGGTTGCACGCGACGCATGGCCTCGCAGTGCCCCTGTGCGGCGATGTGCGCGGCTTGGCGCATGATGGTTTGTTCGTGGGCGTCTTTGATGAGGCGCTGGCGGCTCAACAATGGGGTTAGGTCGATCCAGCGCTCAGGTAGGGCGCGCGTGCCGCGTGTTTGTTGTCTTGCGCTGGTGATCCAGCGCTGTAACTGCATGGGTAAGTCAGCAACCGCTGCGCGATGTAAAGGCGCAAAAACGGTGGTGGCACCGACTAAAGCCTTTGGTAACCATTCTGATAAGGCATCGATCGAGTGTGCCTGATCAAATCCAAAGGCAACGAGTGCGGCCTCGGGGCCCCAGCGCACCCCATCCCAGATCTCGGTGTTCGGGTCTTTGGCTTGACAGAATAAGATGCTTTCGCTTGATCCGTCAGCGTGGGCCACCATGATTAACCATGCCGCGGGCTCAGTAAAACCTGTTAGGTAGTAAAACTGGTTGTCAAAGCGAAACGGGTGGGGGTTGGAGGCATTGCGTAAACTAGGCTCGCCGGTCGGTATGACGGCGACGCCACCGCCCTGGTCGTGCATCCATCGCAAGACGCGCGCGCGTCGCGCCTGGTAGACGTGGACATCGTGGATGGGGGAAACTAGGCTCATGGCTTGGGTCACTATCTGATGTTTGATACGGTGATACTACAATTGAGAGCTGATATGTATTGGCACAGTTGAGATTCTAAAGGGTTGTTGGCATGGATCTGTTGAGTTGGTTGGTCCCTTGGGAGTTTTCTCCGGCGCTGTTGCTGTGTTTTGCGGTGGGCATCTACCTCTTCGTGCGCGGACAGCGGGTCCACCGTGTCAGCACCGTGCGCAAGATTTTCTTCTGGACAGGCTTGGTGTTGCTGTACCTGTCCATGCACACCTTGCTGGACTACTACGCTGAACGCATGTTCTTTATGCACCGAATTCAACATTTGGTCCTGCATCACTTGGGTCCTTTGGTTTTGATGGCAGCCTACCCGGGTTCTGTCATGCGCGCTGGCCTGCCACTGACCTGGCGATCGGCATTGCGCCGCTTTAACCAAACAGTGCCCGGACGTGCGCTGATTGCGACACTGACCAACCCCATTTTTGTGCCAGCCCTGTTTGTGTTTTTGGTCATTATTTGGTTGATTCCTTCCGTTCAGTTTTATTCCATGCTCGATTGGCGCTTGTATCGGGTCATGAACTGGTCGGTTGTGATCAGTGGGTTCATGTATTGGAACTTGATTCTTGACCGTCGCCCCTCGCCACCTGCGGCCATGTCACCGGGCGGTCGGGTGATCTCGCCCATTGTTACCATGGCCCCTCAGATGGTAGCCGGCGCTGTGATTGCTTTCACCGAAAAAGACTTGTACCCCTTGTTTGACCTGTGTGGGCGAGCCATCCCGATGGAGGCGGTTACAGATCAAGCCATTGGTGGTTTGACGATGTGGATACCAGCCGCCATGACTGAGGTCGTGGGTTTGTTGGTGGCGCTTAAAACAGTGATGCGGCTGTCGGCCAAAGGGCGATGGGGAAACGGCTTGACACTCGCGACGCGTCAAGCGTTAGAGGCGCAAGAGGCGAAGACTGCAAAACAATCCCATGACAAGCAGGGCGAGCAAGGCGTCCCGGGAACACACAGACACTAGAAGCAGCCGCACCGTCTGAGAGCTCAGCCCCACACAAAGCCCTGAGTTAAGTGTGTTGAGCATCGAATCCTTTGCGGTATCCGGTGCTTGTGATCAAAAACGAGACTACGGTTTTAAATTGTGATATTTGCGGCCAATGGCCACGGTGGCCGCGAACATGCCGGCTTTGCTGCCGCAGTCGTATCGAATACCATCGTAGCGGTGAGCAAACACGGGCTTTTCGTTTAAAAGAGAGGCGATACCATCGGTGAGCTGGATTTCGCCGCCTGATCCAGCTTGGGTGCGGCGCAGGTGGGCAAAAATTCGCGCATCAAGCACATAACGTCCAACCACGGCCAATGTTGATGGCGCGTCTGCGGGATTGGGTTTTTCAATAATGCCGTTCACGCGCTCGGTGAGCTCGTCAATGCGCTCGCTAGAGACAATGCCGTATTTGTTGGTGTCTTGGCGCGGCACGGTTTCAACCCCCAAGATACTGCCCTGGTGGGTCAGCGCGGCATCTATCAACTGGCTCAGCACCGGTTGGTCAGCATCGATTAAGTCGTCTGCCAACAAAACCGCAAACGGCTCATCACCAACAATGGGTGCTGCCGTTAAAACGGCGTGGCCAAGTCCCAGAGGGGCGGATTGGCGGATATAGATACAATTGACATGGTTGGGTAAGATGTCTCTGACCAGTGACAGTAGGGCATGCTTGCCTTTGCGTTCAAGTTCTAGTTCAAGCTCGGGTGCGACATCAAAATGATCTTCAATCGAGCGTTTGCTGCGGCCTGTCACAAAAATGAGATCCGTGATGCCGGCAGCCACTGCTTCTTCGACGGCGTATTGGATCAAGGGCTTGTCCACGACGGTTAGCATTTCTTTGGGCATGGCCTTGGTGGCTGGTAAAAATCGAGTGCCCAAACCGGCAACAGGGAAGACCGCTTTTCTGACAGGACGCATTATGTTTCCAGTAACTCTAATAAAGAGCCACTATCATAAGCCAATGAGCCTACAAAACCATATCGCCAGACTCACGTTTGCCATCGCCGTATTGGCTGCAGCACTTGGGTCATATTTTGTGTCGCCGGTGCTTGCGCAGCCCGCTGGCTTGCCTTCGATTGGTGCGGTTTCTTCTTCAGAGTTATCACCCGCGTGGGAGCAACGTCTGGGTGACTCAATTATTGCGCAGGGACGCCGCGATCCGACGTTCGTTCACGATGCTGAGCTGAATCAATATCTCAATGACATGGGCCACCGATTGGCGCAAAACGTCCAAGGGGGCGCACCGCGTATCGAAGTGTTTGGTGTGCGTGACGCTGCCTTTAACGCTTTTGCTATGCCAGGTGGCTACATTGGCATTAACACGGGCTTGATCGTGCAGTCAGACTCAGAGTCGGAATTGGCGGGTGTGATGGCGCACGAAATCGCACACGTTTCGCAGCGTCACATTGCACGCGGTCTGACACAAAGTCAACAAAGCAGCAACATTGCCATGGCCAGTGTCGCGGCTGCTCTTTTGGCGGCACTGGTGGGTGGCGTTGACCTGGCAGCAGGGATCTCCGCCTTCGGTCAGGCCGCTGCCATTGATCAGCAATTGGGGTTCTCACGGTCTGCCGAGCGTGAGGCAGATCGGGTGGGGTTTCAAATGCTTAACCAATCAGGATACGACCCCAGAGGCTTGCAAGACATGTTCGCCAAGCTGATGCAGGCCTCGCAAATGAATGTCAGCCGCACAGGCACCAGTTACCTGAGTACACACCCTTTGAGCATTGATCGCATGACTGACATGCAAAATCGCACGCAGCTCACAAACCGTTCGCGTGTCCCAAACTCCGAAGCCTTTTGGTACATGCGAGCCAAATCAATGATCCTGCAAGCGACCTCGCGCCAAGCGCTCACGCGCGTGGTGGATCGCCTGCAAAACGACGGTCAGCAGTTAAAGGGGACGCCGCGCTCGGCGGCTTGGCTAGCCTTGGCTGAGTTGGCCACGCAGAAAGAGCAATTTGACGATGCTGAGCGTTTTTATGCTTATGCCAAGCAAGGTGTGTCGGATAATCCTTACTTGGCGCGTTTGGGTGGCGCGCTGGCATTGGCTAAAGGCCAGTCCAGCCAAGCCTTAACGTTGGTTGATCAAGCCTTGGCACGCTGGCCCAATCAGCGGGCGTTGGTTGAACTAAAAGCCCACGCTTTAGAAAAGCTCGGCCGTCATGCGCAAGCCGCCAAGTTCTTGGAGCCCTATACAAAAAAGTGGCCAACCGAAGCGCCACGCCTTTTTGAGATGATGGCCAAAAACTTGATGGCAGCCAATCAACCGATTGCGGCGCGTGTGGCGATGGCCGATTTCTACGTTCTCACGGGTGCTTTTCCGGCGGCCATGGCGCAGTTGCAGCAAGCGCGGGAACTCAGCAATAGTTTTCATGAGAAATCCAGACTAGATGTCACCATCCGTGCCTTGTCCCAACGCATGGATGAAGAGCGTGAGGTGCTTGAACGATTCAGTGGGTAGGCAGTCAAGCGCCTAGCGTGGCCTAGCGTGGCCTAGCGTGGCCTAGCGTGGCCTAGTGTGGCCTAGCGCGTCTTACCAGGGCCAT
>CALBEY010000074.1 GCA_937888805.1 uncultured Burkholderiaceae bacterium | reverse complement strand
GTCCAAGCTGATGCCAGATAGTCTTTAAGCCAAGGCAGGGCCTTGGGCAAATAGCGCCATCGAATGGTTAGCGGCCCCAGTGGGTCAAGTAGCCAAGAGGGTACTTGCTTCCAAACACCAGGATAGGCTGGGGGCAGAATCGAATGCGGTGATAACCAACCCGCATTACCGAAGCTTGCTGCCTGTGCTTGACCCGGTTGACCCGAATCGAGCACGGTGACCTTAAGACCGGCGCGCAAACAGTGGTGTGTTGTGGCCGCACCGACCACCCCCGCACCAATCACAACCACATGCTTAGCCATGATGGTGTGGGTTTTTGCATCGAGCACAAAAGAGCCTGCCACCAAAACAGTTGGTGGTGGGACGAGATTCAGGCAAGGTTAATTTCAGCATCGAAGGCATGCCAATAGGTGATTAAGTGAGACCACTCTTGCATCAAACTTTACACCAGCAACCCACAGAACTTGTCAGCAAACAACTCAGTGCTGCCTAAGGGTTTCACCCCATCACTTAGCCGAAGGCCACAAAAAAGCCCACACCTAGCGCAAACGACAGAATCATGGTGCCCGGCAGTGTGGTCACCCATGTCATGGCGATCCGAGCCAAGGTGTGTGTGTTAATGGTTTGCTTGGGTGTTGCCGCCACCGAGCCAATCACTGAAGATGACAGCACGTGCGTGGTACTGACTGGCAGACCGCCGGCATCAGCCAAGCCGATACTGATCACCGCTGAGATCTGAGCGGCTGTGCCTTGTGCCGGATTCATGCGAGAGCTACCCATCTTCTCACCGAGGGTGGTGACAATTCGTTTATAACCCACGGCCGTCCCACCACCCAAGGCAAGCGCTGAGAGCAAAATAATCCAAAACGGCACGTGTTCAACAAAGTCTCGCAGCAGTGTGTGCGCGTATTGCAGTTGCTGCAATTCAGCGGGGTTCAGTTGGCTGGTGGTGCCCTCATCTTTGAGCGCCTTGGTAATGGATGTGTGTAAATCCAAAATTTCGCGTCGCGTTGCCACCGACGTTTCGTCCGTACCACCGACGATGTGCTGGCTGCCACCCAGGTGGACAGTCAATCCTGCCGTGGTCTCTATCAAGTGCGAATCGCTGAGTTTTTGTGCGATGGACTCGACATTGGCCACGGTTTCCTTAAGCGAGGTGTAGTCCCGCTCGGACAAGCGATCGGGGTCTAAGCCGTAAACCGCGGGAAACAGACCAAACAAAACAATCATCATCAAACCGATGCTTTTTTGACCGTCGTTAGAACCGTGCATCAAGCTCACGCCGGCCGCGCCCGCGATCAACACGGATCGAATCCCTTTGCCCGGTTTTTTCCCTTCTTCAACGGGTTCGTATAGTGCCTTGTCTTTGACGGTCGCCCGTATGACCCGCAACAAAATGTAGCCAAGCAAGAAACCCACGACTGGCGACAAGATCAAAGCGATCATGATTTTTTCACCTTGATGCCAATTGATTTGATCGGCAATGGCTTGGCCATGCACAAAAGCATCGGCCATGGCGGCACCAATAATGGAACCAATGTAAGCGTGGGTGGTGGAATTGGGGATACCCAACCACCAAGTACCAAAGTTCCATATGACAGCGGCCACAATCATGGCTGCAAAAATAGCGGCTTCGCCTTGAGTGTTGATACCAGCGACCATGTTTTGAGGTAAGAGGTAGACCAAGCTGAAGGCCACGGCTGTGCCGCCAATCAAAACGCCGAGAAAGTTAAACACAGCCGCCAGAGAGACGGCTTGCATGGGCGTCAATGCATTGGCGTAGATCACCGTGGCAATCGCGTTGGCCGCATCGTGAAAGCCATTAATCGCCTCTTGAATCACAATCAGCACGAACACGGTGATGAGTATGATGCCAGTGAACGAAGAAAACGCTGCGATCAATTCATTCATCTGAAATACTCCGGCTAGCCGATGGCCAATAGGGCACGGTTGGGTTTCTTAGAGGCACGACGCCCAATGCCCGTGACAAACGAATCAATCAAATCACTTTGTAAACCACCACCGATGACCAACAACGAAATGTCGCGTTCATCGCACAGCGCCTCAATGACTTTTGGTGTCAGGCGGGTGTCGGTGTCAACCGTCACTGTCTGGGCGTTAATGTCGTGCGCAGTAAGGTACTGCATGGCCATCGCGCCACCGGGATGAAGACTCTCTTCATCGTCGCGGCTCACAATCGTGACTTGATCGGCTAAAGCCAACATGGGTAAAGCCGCAGAGAGGGCTTGTGCGTGATGGGTATCCGCACGCCACAGCACCAACACATGCTTGAAGTCCCCTAAGCGCTTTTCTTCGGGTAATAACAACACTGGCCTGGCCGAATCCGCGATGGTATCAAGCACTGCATTTTTGTAATAGTGCAAGTTCACCAGCGCAGGGTGCGCCATGATGGCCAGGTCCGCAGACCAAACGGCAGTTGTGAATTCACGTGCTAAATCTTTTAAGGGATTGTGATATCGCGCCTTAGTGTCTGGGAATTTCGATTTGACCGCATCAAATGAGGCACGCGCCGTCACATCAAACGCAGCGATGGTTTTTTCTGCTTCCTGAAAGAAAGTTTTAAACGTCTCACCCAAAAAACCACTGGCCAGCAGTAATTGAGGATCATCAGGTACGGGACGAATCAAATAGGCATCAACGCTGGCGTGCGATCGTTCAGCAAGCTGCATGGCCAGTCGCATGACCATCTCATCAAAATGACTACCCGACAAACCAACGGCGAGCTGCTTCAGTGCTGTGTTCATGGGTTATTCACCTAGGGTATGTGACGGGGTTAAATGCCGTAAATTGAAACTTATAACCAAACAAAACGACGCAATGATGACGATTGGCTCAAGCCAGTTGTTAGGATGTATGTCGAATGCCAGTGCCCAAGATTTGAGCGTTACCGCCAGCGTGCCTATCAGGTGCATTCATGTAGGAATAGTAAATGTAGGCACCAGTCCGCTTAGAGAATTGGCAAGATTAGCCAACTGATGATGTGGTTTGGCTGGTTCTGACCCCCCATGGTGAAGTCGCCCCCTGGCCGCATTTGTTCAATGGAAGCAAATAATTTGCCTTGTGCACCGGTTGGCGCACTCAGGCCCACCATCCACTATTGGAGCCACTGACTCGACCGTCAATGTTTTGTCCAAAAGCTGCGTGCAGCTTAACCACCTTAAAGTCATACACCCCACCGACGCACCATTGTTTGACTGAGCTTGAGTTTTTACTGGACGGTGAAAGGTAGGTGTCAAACATCACCGACAGTAACACGGGGCCTGAAGAATAGCGAACTGCTATGGAAACCACGCGAAACTTGTTTGATGTGCCAAACGCTCCCGCTTGAGCGGGTGAATCTACCGCTTTAAGACCAGTTTCGAAGGAATAGCCTGCCATGAACTGAAAGCCGTTGAAATCTTTCGTTGCTAGGGCCAACATGTTTGAGTATCGAATATTGGTCGCCCCCATTGAGCTGTCGAGTGAGGCCTGGCGGAAATTGGTGTTAAACGGATCAATGCCAACAAAAGCAATGGAGCCTGGGCTTAAGCGGCGACCCAAATCCATTGGCCCCACGCCGTTTTGAACCAGGCCTAAGGTCGACTGACGAGTAAAACCTCCTGAAGATCCATTGGTTGCATCGATGCCGCTTTCAAGCACAAAAACGGCTTTTAGACCACGACCCAGATCCTCGACACCCTTTAATCCCCAGCGTGATGCTGCTTTTTGGCCAGAGACTAAGCCAAACTGACTGTAAATGGTGTTTGGGTGGGTGAACACATCTGGCGAGGTACCAGCTTTATTGCGCTGATAAGCAAAACCAAGATCCACCACACCATAAAGAGTCACCGAAGATTGGGCGTGGGCGTTGTTGACGAGCCCTACACCGTTAAGCGTGATGGTAAGCAAAGCACTCGAAATGCCAGTAACCAATTATTTGTTTAGTCTCAGCATCGTTCTACCCAAAACGGTCAAGTCGAGCTGTGAATTGTCAACTGAAAAAATGACAGTCAAGTGAAAGAAGCTTGAAATGTTTGGCGACCGCTATTAGCGTGCCCCAAAAAAACGGCGGGCAATCACTGGACGCACCTTAAGCGTTAAGCGATAACCCATCTCCATGACCCAAGTGACGGGCTTAAAGGTGGCGATCTTGCCCAAGCCATGCCAAGGTGCTGGCAAGGCGCACCAGACCCGCGCAAAACCCGCTGCCCCGTGGAAAACCTGACCGCTGGCGATTTCTTTGACGTGAAAGCGGGCCATCAGTGTGGCTTGATCGTAGCCAATCGGGCAACTTGGGTTTTCACCGGCGACATCTTCCCAGAGGATGCGAGCGTGTTTGTCCAAGCCCCGGTAGTACTGAATTTCTTTCGAGCACATGGGGCAGCTGCCATCGAAATAGACCACGACTTCTGCTTGGGCAGATGCCATCGGATCGGCAGGTTCAGAGGGAGCGTTTTTATCGGGTGCGTTCATTGGTGCAGTGTAGTGCAGTCTGGGCGCAGTAAAGTCATCCAAACCCCTTCAGCCGTCTTTCACTTTCTGTGGCGATTTGCCGGATGCAATCGACTGCACTCGGCATGTCGTGTATCAAACCAGTGGCTTCGCCCACTGTCACGTGGGCTCGGGTGTAGTCTTCTTGGGCCAATCCTTCGGCGTAATCTTGCTGCGCATTGTCAGGGTAGTGCTTGAGTTCAGCGACTTGGTGCTCCCACTGGCGATGGATTTCATTGCGCAACGCCCTAAAGTCATAGGGGTGTGGCCAATCCAGGCCTCTGAGTACATCAAACACACTGCTGCGGGCCGTTTGGTCACCATGTGCTGTCACTGACTGCGCTTTGGCCGAGGTTAGCGCCAAGCATTCTTTGGTCACCCATAAACGCGATCCAATCACAGCGCCATCAGCACCAAGCAGTTGGGCTGCCGCCAACCCGCGACTGTCGGCAATCCCGCCTGCTGCCAACAGTTGCGTCTCGGGTGAATGTTTGGCGAGCCAGTCAGCCACTTCGGGCACCAAAGTAAAGGTCCCACGTGCCATTTGACTGTTCATGCCGTGACCGCCAGCCTCGCCGCCTTGCGCCACAATCACCGTGGCGCCAGCCTCGATGGCCATGGGTAACTGATCGAGCCTTTGCACCTGACAAATGAGCGCAATGTTGGCTGCCCGTACCTTGGTGGCAAAGGCGCGTGAATCGCCAAATGAGAACATCACAGCCGCAGGCTGAAAAGCTTGATCAAGCACCCAATCCAAGGCGCTGGCTTCTTGCTGCAAACGCCAGGTGATGAAGCCGATACCAAGCCGTGGGTGTAGTGCGGGTTCACACGACTCAAACGCTTTGTTGTATTCCTTTTGAACCCAGTCCAAGTCACCGTAGCCGCCACCCACCAAGCCTAGCGCGCCAGCCTGCGCACAAGCCGCAGCCAAGGCACCACCCGCAGCGCCAGCCATGGGGGCAAGGGCGATCGGACAGGTCAAGTTGAACTGGCGAGTAAATCGCGATGTTGACCGCAAGGATGAAAAATTGACGTCACTCATGAAAGGATCTCAAAATTCACAAAGGGTAAATACAGCATACCGAAAAAAAATGGCGCCCTGGCAGAGGCGCCTTTCAAACACCAGGCTCAGTCAATGTATTAGCCAAAAGGTAGCCACAGCACAATACTTGGGAAAACCGTAAACAAGACGATGGCCAAGCCTAAAATAAAGAAGAAGGGCATCGATCCTCGGGCAACGGTCATCAGCGACGTATTCGGCGTTAGCCCCTGTATGACAAAGAGGTTTAGACCCACCGGTGGGGTAATGACCGCCATCTCAGTGACAATGGCCATCACAATGCCGAACCAAATCGGATCGTAGTTATAGGCGTTAATTATAGGTAGCAGTAGTGGCGTTGCAATCAAAATCACCGAGACCACATCCAAGAACATGCCCATCACGATTAGGACCAAGAAAATGGCAATCAAAACGGTGATCTCAGAGAACCCTTGTTCCGCGATCCAACCCACAAGCTCTTGTGGTAAGCGCAGTCGGGTTAAGAGATAACCAAACACCAACGCGCTTGAAAGGATGGCCAGAATCATGCCAGAGGTGTAAACAGACTCACGAATGATGTGGCGCAGTGTTGCAAAGTCTAGTTTGCGCTTGTAGGCGGCAATCAACAGCGAACCCACACAACCAATCGCAGCTGACTCCGTTGGCGTGGCAATACCAAAGTAAATCGAACCGAGCACTGCGAACACCAACATTAGCGCAGGGAAAGTCACAATCCAGGGATTACCGGCATCAGCCTGATCTTTTTCAAGATCAGCAAGCTCAACGGTAGGCATGGACTCCGGTTTAAACCACCCCAAAATAACAATGTAAGCCATCATCATGAGAGCGATGATGATGCCTGGAATGACTGCGGCGATGAACAGGGTTCCAACCGATTGTCCTGCCACCAATCCATAAAGAATCAGACCAACACTTGGTGGGATAAGCAAAGCCAAACTGCCAGCCGAGGCAACCACGCCGGTGGCAATGCGCTTGTCGTAGCCGGCACGTAGCATTTCAGGAATAGCAAATTTGCCAATGGTGGCTGCCCCAGCAAGCGAAACGCCACACATTGCCCCAAAAATGGCGCAAGCCCCAATACTGGCCAATGCCAAAGAGCCACGAATTTTTCTGAGACTGATGCGGATGGCTCGATATATATCAGAGCCAAGTCCCGACACAAAAATGATCTCGCCCATGACGATAAACAACGGCACGGCCACTAAAGTAAACGTGCTCATTCGGTCATACATGACGCCGGTCACAGCCGACAGGCCACCCACACCTTGGTGAAGCACGATCCCAACCAAACTACTAACGCCGAGCGTGATAAAAATAGGCAGTCCCATGGCCATCAGACCGAACAACATGCCAAGAACAACAAAGGTGACTTCAACGTTACTCATGTTGCGCCCCTTCATTGTCCGCTGTGTTGCCCAATGACTTAGTGGCTTGAATGGCTTCATCGATGGCGCTTAACGCTAGCGACAAAAATCCAATTGGGATCACGGCGTAAGCCACACCCAGTGGGAAGGCGAGAAGGGAAGATGAGCGAGAGTCAGTCTCAAGGGCAGAGAGCGACATTTCAGCACCGAAATAGACGACCACCAGCGCAAAAAACGCAATGATGATTCGATTTGCAATTTTGAATTTGATTTGAGCTGCTGGTGAAAGTCGAAGGATTAGCGCGTCAACATTGACGTGCCGATCTTTGTTCAAGATAACGGCCAAAGGAAGAATCCCAATTGACACCAGAAGATATTCCGTCAATTCAAGAGAATATTGAGTGGGGCTTCCAAAAACATAGCGCACGATCACTTCGTACACAACTATCAAGAGCATGGCTGTCAGCGCAAGCTCACATGCACCAAAGCAAATACGCGCGTAAACACGGCATAGTTTAGAAAACATATTGAATTATCCGTATCGGTCCCACCCGGCTATCGGCTGGGACCGTGCTGCTAAAAGGACTTAATCGAATCAAAAAATTGAAATGGCTTATTGATTCTTTTGTGCAAAATCGATGTACTTTTGAGCATCAGGTACTTGTGTTTTCCACCAATCGTAGACGGGTGAGACCACTTTCTTGAATGCGACGAGCTCTGATTCAGGTGCAACGTAGTAATCCACGCCGTTCTTTTCAAACAAAGATTTGGCATCAACTAAGTACTGGTTCAAGATTTTCAGCTGATCAACGCTGCGCTCGTTGGCAGCCTCTTGAATAATCTTTTGTAGGTCAGCAGGTAACTTGTTCCACGAATTTGTGTTGATCGCCAAAAAAGTGGTGAAGTAAGACATATTGACCAAAGTTACGTTATCGAGCACTTCGTATAGCTTTCGGCCAATCCCCGTTAATAATGGACGTGCTGTGGCGTCGATCGTGCCGCGTTGCAAGGCGATATACAGATCGCTGGAGCTCATGGAAGTTGGTGCCGCACCGATCAGTTCCATTGCTTTACTTGCTGCCGTTCCGCTGACTGCAATTTTCTTGCCTTTGAGATCAGATGGCTTGCGTACCTTAAAGCCTTTACCGTAAAACTGGTAAGGACCACCTGCAGCAACGTTTAGCACTTTGACGTTGCGCTTGGCCATGGCCTGGTTAATACCAAGGTCAAACAAACCAGCATCAAGTGTTTTCTGGATAGAACTAGGGCTAGGCCACAAGAAGGGCATACTTGAAATGCCGAGTTCAGGGAATAGACCAGTGTTGTAAGTGTCGAGCGGTGAGGCCAGGTCAATATCACCACGCTCTAGCGCGCCAAATTCTTCTTTGCCACCAAACAACTGAGACGAATGGAAGATTTCAATCTCGACGCGACCATTCGACCGCTCTTTAACTTTATTGGCAAAGTTAACAATCGGGTTGTAGAGGTAGCCGTATGTTGTTGGCCAGTACGTTGAGAACGTGAGCTTGAACTCAGGCTTGGCAACCGCTGTGCCTGGCAGGATGCCAGCAGCCAGCACAATGGCGCCTACTGACTTGAGGATCGTCTTGAGTTTCATAAGCGTAATGCCTCCGTTATTATAAAAACACACTCTAAGAGGTGATCTCGGATTGATTCCAAGTTACACAAGGTTACAGTTTTAGACGTTTTCGTCAATCGGGCAAACGATGACGTGGCGTCGTTGACCAACAGTTCGCCGTAGTGGTTTAGTGCAGTCACTGTTTAATGGCTTATTAAATTCAAATCAGCGCTCACAAAAAATAATCGAGGTCACATGACTCAACCCCTACGTTTATTGGTTTCAGACATGACTTGGTCCTCGATCCAAACAGATGTCTATCAAGCCCTGGCAGGACATGCCATCGACAGAATCACTGTCGATGAGGTACTAACGGGCCATAAAGTCGCTGATATCGCCTTCATCTCACGCGATGTCACTGGCATGTCGACCAAATTTGTGATCGAGCCTGAAACACAGCGGTTCTACGACGCCTTGTCACAGTCGCCTGATTTGCGATGGTTGCATGTGCATTCGGCTGGTGCAGACCGGCAAATCTACCTTGATTTAATGGCCCGGGGTGTGACTGTCAGCACAGCCTCAGGTGCCAATGCCCGTGCGGTTGCGCAAACAGCGCTCGCTGGGCTTTTGGCCCTTGCCAGAAAACTACCGCAATTGATGAAAGCGCAGCGAGACCACGAATGGTTACCGCTGCTTAAAACGGGTTTACCTGAAGACTTAGACGGGCAAACGGCCGTGATCGTGGGGTGGGGACCCATCGCCCAGATGATTGGTGAGGTGTTGCACCTTTTGGGTGTGCGCATTGTCGTGGTCAGACGCTCAAGCGCTGAAGTCTCGATAGCCGAGCAAGTGGTGACGTTTGACAAAATCAGTGATGTCTTGCCGAGCGCCGACTGGCTCGTCTTGGCTTGTCCGCTAAATGCGCAGACCCATCACTTGGTGAACGACGTAGCGTTATCTGCCATCAAACCGGGGGCAGCGATTGTCAATATCGCACGCGGCACGGTCATCGATGAACCGGCCATGATTCAAGCACTCAAAGATGGCCGCTTAAGCGGTGCCTTTTTGGATGTGTTTGCGCAAGAGCCATTGCCCAGTGACTCGGCCCTTTGGGACCTGCCAAACGTCATTGCCACGCCGCACACAGCGGGCTCATCCCAAGGGATGTATCGTCGAATGGAGCAGACGTTTACCGACAACTTGGCGCGCTACTTGCAATCAAAGCCATTGCATAACGTGGCCAGTTCAACTGACTGAGCAATCCGTGCTTTAAACAAGCCGCAAACGCATGTCATTGCCCATGGCCGCAATGTGCATGAAGCCATCGGCTGTTTTAAAAATCCCTGTGGGTGAGCGGGTGGGGTGGTCCTCGCCGCTTTGTCTGGTGATACAGCCCTATCAACCATGGATGCAAATGGCGGTAGACTGATTCATATCGTTTGTGAACAACGCTTGAGGAAAACCAAATGAACCAGCCCATTCGCATCAAAAGAATTGTCACCTGCCAAGAGGACGTTTTTGAGGCCAATGATGTGAGTACCAATGGCCGCGTGAAACGAGCTTGGGCCGCAGCAGTGATTAACAACCCAGTAATCGGTTTGGATGACATGGCTGCCCTCACAGAAGTCGGTGAGACACTTGGCGAGCGGCTTGGTGAAATACTGCTTGCTGCCATTTGTCCAGAAGACGGTGAGCTTTTGGCGTACGGTAAAAGTGCGATTGTCGGCGGTGGGGGATTGCTCGAACACGGTGCTGCGGTATTGCACCCCAAATTGGGCAAACCATTGCGAGCCTTGATCGGTCAGGGCAAATCCATCATCCCTTCAACAGTTAAGCAGGCCACGATTGGCGCCTCGATCGACATCCCGCTACATGCGGCAGACAACGAATGGGACTTTGCGATGTTAGATGCCATCACGGCGATGGTGCCTGGCGCACCCTTAAATAATGAGATCGTGGTGTTTGTTGCCTTGGCTAGGGGTGGCCGGCCCGCAGCCCGAATCGGTATCAAAGCCTAGGCTTGGTCTTTGTGTGAATGGGGGGAGTGGGGGCTGTTAACACGCGTGTGCCTGTCGCCAAGTGTGGGGTTTAGAGGTTAACTGCAACCGTTAAGATGTTGTGCATGGCAGCCTAAGATTGTCGATCAGCCACCATGCACACAACATCAGGCGTTACCCGCGGCAGCCTGCTCTTTGGCCAAGGTATTTTTTCGCAGTTGGCTGCGGAAAGACCCGTAGAAAGACCAAGCCAAAATGAGTCCAGAAATAATCAACAACCACATGCTGATGGGACGATCAATGAATGTGGACATGTCACCGCGCGAGAGCAGTAATGCACGTCTGAGGTTCTCTTCCATTAGCGGCCCCAAGATAAACCCGAGTAACAATGGTGCTGCCTCAAATCGAAGCAGTGTCATGGCGTAACCAATGACGCCAATGATGGCCACCATGTAGAGGTCAAAGGTGCTGTTGTGAACGCTATAAACACCCATCATGATGAACACCAAAATCGCGGGATAGAGAATGCGATAAGGGATGTTCAGCAACGACACCCACATGCCGATTAACGGAATGTTCAAAATCACCAAAAAGATATTGCCAATGAAGAAGCTGACGATCAAACCCCAGAACAAAGTGGGTTGTTCGGCCATCAACATAGGCCCAGGCTGAATGCCGTGAATAATCAATGCACCCAACATGATGGCCATGGTGGCACTGCCAGGGATACCGAGTGTGAGTGTTGGAATAAAAGCGGTTTGAGCCGCGGCGTTGTTGGCTGACTCCGGCGCGGTAATCCCTTCAATGGCACCCTTACCAAATCGGCTGGGATCTTTGGCGACTTTCTTTTCAACCGCGTAGGAAATAAAAGAAGCGATTGCGGCACCGGTGCCTGGTAGTGCACCAAAAAAACCACCGATACCCGAGCCGCGCAGCATGGGTTTGATGCTATCTTTGAAGTCCTGTTTGGTGGGCATCATCGAGCGCATGGTGATTTTTTCAGTGATCTTGGCATCGCGTTTGATCGTGATGCTGTTCACGATCTCTGAGATGCCAAACAAGCCCATGGCCAGACCAACCAAGCTGATGCCGTCCATCATCTCAGGGATACCAAAGTCAAAGCGTGGTACCCCAGAATTGATGTCTGTGCCAATGGTCCCCAGTAAGAGACCAAACACCACCATGGCCATACCCTTGGCGGGCGACCCCGATGCCAGTGTCGATGCAGAGATCAACCCCAAAATCATTAGCGAAAAGTATTCAGCAGGGCCAAACTTCAAACCGATTTCGACAATCGAAGGTGAAAACAGAATCAGCGCAAACACACCAATCATGCCACCGCAAAGCGAAGCAATGGTTGTCATGAATAGCGCCACGCCGGCGCGGCCCTGTTTGGCCATGGGGTGACCGTCAAGGCAAGTCACGGCGTTGGCTGCCGTACCCGGTAGATTCAAAAGAATAGAGGCTGTTGAACCACCGTACTCAGCACCGTAATAGACGCCGGCCAACATCACAATCGCAGCCGTTGGTTCAATGTGATAAGTGATTGGCAGCAGCAGCGAGATGGCAGCCAAAGGGCCGATTCCGGGCAACACGCCAATAAAGGTGCCGAGAAAGACACCGATGAAGCAATACAACAATATGTTGGGCTGTAACGCTGCCTGTAGGCCAATGTAAAGACTGTCGAGTGTTTCCATGAGTCGCTACCGTGATGTCTGTTTTAGGGGTTTGTTGAGTGTCTTAGTAGGACCAGGGCCATACGGGTATCACCATACCGAGACCAAACGAGAAAATTAAATAGGTAATGGCAGCGATACAGCCCGACAATATCAATCTCGCCTTCCACTTAATGTCGCTGGCCATACTGCTTGCAATCACAGCAAGCGCCGATGTGAAAATCATGCCGAGGTGATTTAGCAGCACGGCGAAAACCAAAATACTGACCATCACCCAAAGCAAACTTTTCCACTCAATTTTGATGCTGGTGCCTTCCCGAAACAAGGCAGGCACCGCCACCAGAACACCCAAGACGGCTAAAATAATACCCAGTGCCGTGGGGAAGTAACCGGGACCCATTCTTTGCAATTCACCGAGTTCGTACTGGCGCGCATGCAAGGCCGCAAATACGCCGATGGCAATCAAAGCGATGCCACCAATCAAGTCACGTGTGTCTCTATTTTTCATGCTAACCCTTTACACGCCTCTGTAGGCGCACGGTATTTGATTTTGCATCTGATTCTATCTGAATCATGAGCATGTTATACAGTGCCGAATAACCCATGGTTATTACCAATAGGCGTACCTGATGAAAATTAGTTTTGGTCATTATGTCTCTTGGCGTCATCAAACCGCATGACGGCATCCACCCCTGCAACGCTAGCATCCCCAGCCCCTGCGTGTTGTACGAGCAAGGGGTTGATTTCAGCCTCAAGCAAAGTACCCGACAATTGACTTACCATTTTAGAAAACATTTCTATTGTACAAACCAATCGATCAATATCCATCGAGGGTTTGCCCCGATATCCCATTAACAAAGGCCATATTTTGAGTTGCTTAAGCAGCTCAAGCGATTGGGATTTCGAGAGCACCTGATCTTTGGCTAAGATTGTCACAGCACTGTCTTGTAATAGTTCAGCCAGCACACCGCCCGCACCGACCATGATGGTCATACCCAATGGGTCTTGTCTGGCGCCCAATATAAGTGACACAGGCGCTTGTATCTGTTTCTGAATTAAAAAATTGTCGATTCTTAAACCTGTCGTGCGTAAGATTTGCTCGCGCATTTGATCCAAACAAGGACCAACGGTTTCAGCGGTTTGATGCATGGCCACGCCACCGATATCAGACTTGTGCGTGACCTGATTGGACAGAATCTTAAGCACCACGGGGCTGCTCATGGACTGGCACAAAGAGGTCGCTTGCGCTGCTGTTTTGACCACCGAAGACGGCGCCATGGGGATACCAAAGGCGGACATCAAATCAGCGGCTTGTTTTTCATTTAGCGTGCCGTGAGGTGAATCTGGGACGGCCACGCGATCGCTCAAGGTCGCCATGGCGGGTGGCGCCTGAAAGCGACTTAAAAGGGCGTTGCAGGCAATGGCGCAACTTTCAGGTGCCGTAAAAGAGGGCACTTCACGCGCTCTGAGCACTTGCAACACGTGTGGCGCATGGGGGCTGACAAACGCCAATATTGGTTTATTACTGCGCGGCAGGCAATCGCGAATCGCATCGGCCACCAAGTCTGGCATGGCCAAACTTGATGAGCCAACCACCACCACCAAACCATCGTAGTCGTCACTGTCTTGCAGGACACCAATGATGGCTCTGAGCAGCAATGGGTCCAAGCCGGCGAGCGTCACATCAATGGGGTTGCGATCGAGAATAGCCTCATCACCTTTTTGCAGTGCCCTTAATGCCATGGCCGTTGCTGGCCCTGGCGCGGGTGTTTCAAATCCTTGGAACCCTAAGTTATCAGCAATGAGCGTACCGGCGCCACCTGTTGAGGTTAGGACAGCCATGCGCTTGCCCGTTAGCCGTCGTTGACTTTGCAAGGTATCGCTTAAGTCCAGTAGATCGCTGAAGTTTTCAGCGCGAACCACACCGTTTGCTTTAAAAAACGCATCATAGGCGGCATCACTGCCTGCCATGGCGCCCGTGTGTGAAACCGCCGCGCGCGCGCCTTCTTCCGAGCGACCAACCTTGTACGCAATGATGGCTTTGCCTGCCGCTCGCGCTTTCAGACAAGCCATGCGAAACTTTTCTGGATGCCGAATGGTTTCAACATAGAGTGCGATCACGCGCGTCGCCTCGTCTTCAACCAAGGCGCTGATAAAGTCAGCGATTTCCAGGTCGACTTCATTGCTGGTAGAAATCAGCTTTGAAAAGCCCAGGCCTTGCGCCACACCGCGAGACAAAATGGCACCCAAAATACCACCGCTTTGAGACACCAGTGCAATGCCCCCGGTTTGCTGCTTATCAGACTCAAGCGCGGCGCTTGCCGACAGTGAAATCCCATCAGTCACGTTGACCAAACCAATGGTGTTGGGACCTAAGAGTCGCATCTTTCCTGTACGGGCCAGCAATTCTTGTTGTAAGGCTAGCCCTTTGGGGCCAGTCTCTCCAAACCCACTGGCTAAGACAATCGCGTACTGGGTACCCATGGCGGCCAGTTCGGCCACTGCATCGGCCACTCGGCCTGCGGCCAAGAGCACGATAGCGACATCCGGGGCTTGCGGTAATGCGCTAATAGATGCAAAGCAAGGCAAGTCCCCGATGGTGTTGACCTTCGGGTTGACCGGAAAAATTTTGCCTTTGAATCCATGTTTCAACAAATAGGTGACTGGGCGCCCAGATGTTTTTTTGGGATCGGCAGAGGCGCCAATAATGGCCACGCTGCGAGGGGACAACAAGTACTTGAGTGACGACATGGGTTAACTTTTTGAAGATGAGCTGGCAGATTTTTCTAAAAAGGCAACCACGGCCGCTTGGTGCTGTTCACTGGTGTAGCAAATACTTTGGGCCTGACTGCCCATGGCAAACACCTGCTGAGCACTGAGTTCTGAACTTTGGTTGAGAATGTTCTTGCCAAGCGCCAGTGCCGTGCTTGACCCAGCACCGAGTTCGCGGGCCCAATGCGTGGCCTCTTCAATGAGGGTTGTCTCGCCAGAAAGCCGATCGGCAATGCCCAAGCTGATGGCTTCTGCCGCCAGAACGCGTCGTCCACTAAATATCAGTTCTTTGGCTTTGGTCAGACCAATTCGTCGCGGTAAAAAGTACATGCCACCGCCGTCTGGGATCAAGCCCCTCAGGATATACGACCAAGTAAAACTTGCGTCAGGACTGGCCATGATGAAGTCACACGCGAGTGCTGTGTCAGCACCCAAACCAGAGGCGGCACCGTTAACGGCGGCAATGGTTGGCTTGGGCATGTTCATCAGTAATGATTGAACCTGGTGCACGCGCTGTTGGCGTGACCAGCCATTAAAGGCGACGTTGCCCGGTGGGGCTGTCAAGCGTTGTTTCATGCCAGCGATATCGCCACCGGCACAAAAGCCTTTACCGCGCCCTGTTAGCACCACAGCTTTCACGCTAGGATCACTGCCAACCTCGGTTAAGGCATTGAGGTATTCGGTGCGCATCTGATCGTTAAATGCGTTGCGCTTGTCTGGGCGATTGAAGTAGACGATCGCAATCCCGTTGTCATGCGTGATTTCAATGAATTCGGCCATTAAAAATTACTCCATTTGTTTCGCTGTGAATTGTCAGCGCAAGATTTAAGGCCAAAGTCTAGTCAGGGGGATGACCGATCCCTATGGGACAATCCTGAGATTGATGTTAAAAGTTCCATTCAGTGGAACTCTAGAAAAGCCATCAACTAAAAAACAAGCGCTAAACACATGACAGCATCACCTAGTCAAGCCAATGACAACCGATCCCTTGTCCGGGGACTTGAGATTCTGAGAGCCTTTAAGCCGGGCATTGATGTATTGGGTAATAGTGAGCTTTCTGAGCGAACGGGTTTGCCGCGCTCGACCGTCAGTCGATTGACTGGCACGTTGGTGCGTGCGGGATTTCTGCAGCACGACACCCGAGTGGGTGGTTACCGGTTGCATGCAACGGTTTTGGCGTTGGCGCAAGCCATGCGCAGTGGGTCATACATTTTGAATCATGCCCACGATGAGCTCGAGCGAGCCGCACGTAAACTCAATGTCAATGTGGGCCTAGCGATTGCCGACCACGACGATATGATTTACCTAGATGCGCTTCGTTTTGGGCCAAACACGTCTTTGCGCAAAGTGGTTTCAGGTCAGCGTGTTCCCATTGCGCTGACTTCACTCGGGCGCGCTTACGTCAGCACACAAAAAGGCCAAACACTACAAGACCTGATGCAACGATTAAAAACACGTCATGCTCGGGATTGGCACCGGGTGCGTCCAGAAATTGAGCACAGTATTGCAGAGGTGCAAGAGTCTGGTTTTTGTATTGTGAGTTGGCAACCAAGGGTCGTTGCTATTGCGACCCCGTTGATATTTGAGCATGACCCCGTTCATGTTTTGAACATGAGCCTGTACACCGATCAGGAGATTGGGACGGTCAAGAAGAGTCTGACCAAGCCACTCATGGGGCTGCGCCAAACCGTTTTGGATGCGATTAGCGCCGCTCGCCTTGCTTAGGGATTCAGCGTTGACTAACAATGGGGTATTTGGGTTTTGTCCCCGGTTCGTTTGACACCGCGGGCTTGGTCGAGCCCGCGGTGGGCTCGACCAGACAAATCAAATTAACGGGTTAGTTAATTTTGAGGTTGGCTTTTTTGGCCACCGCTGCCCATGTCTTGAGCTCTTTGTCAATAAAAGCGCGGAAGTAACCGGGGGATCCACCGACAGGCACAGCGGCGCGTTTTTCAAATTGTGCAACCACTTTAGGGTTCTTCAACACTTCATTGATGACGGCGTTGAGCTTGTCAACGATGGCTTTGGGTGTGCCAGCTGGCGCTAGAACACCATTCCAAGAAGCGACGTTAAAGTCAGGAAAGCCCGCTTCAGCCATGGTTGGCAAGTCAGGCAGCTGAGCCAAACGCTGAGGTGCGGCAACAGCGAGCGCGCGAACTTTGCCGGCCTTGATTTGTGGGATGGCTGCTGTGGCTGTTTTAAAGCCACCCATCACAACACCACTCAGCACATCATTCATGGCTGGGCTGGCACCCTTGTAAGGGATGTGCAGATAGTCGATGCCAGTGCGCAATTTGAGTAATTCGGCAGCCATGTGTGGCGAGCCACCGGCACCCGATGACGCCATGGTCAACTTGCCGGGATTGGCTTTGGCCCAGGCCACCAGTTCGCCGGCAGTTTTGGCGGGGACGTTGGGGTTAACGACCAAGATACTCGGAGATGTCATGGTCAGTACAACTGGTTCAAAGTCTTTTTTCGTATCGTAAGCAAGTTTGCTGTAGACCGCTGGGTTGATGGCCTGCGCGATCGTTGCCAACAAGAGCGTGTAACCATCAGGCTCTGCACGAGCTGCTTCAGCAGTGCCGATGTTAGAGCCGCCACCGGGCTTATTGTCAATCACGATCGGCTGACCGAGCAGCTTTTCCATTTCGCCGCCAATCAAGCGTGCCACGATGTCTGTGGCGCCGCCTGGGGAATAGGCAACAATCATCTTAATGGGACGATCGGGATACTTGTCGTGCTTATCTGCCACCGCTGGCGCAGCAAAGGCGCCCATCACGGCGGTCGCTGCGACCATGCCCATGCCCTTTTTCAAGAAGCTTTTCATTTGTTTCTCCTGTTATGTTTATCGGTCTGCGCATTAACAACACGCATACACTTGCGAACCTTATCACCGAGGCAAGCAAAACGGGACATGTCATTCACAAAAGTAGCGATTCTCCCTACTGTGGATTACCCGAATAGAAAATTGCTTAAGGCCATCAAAAAGGATTTAGTTTTCAAATTCGGGTGGTGGAATGTCGTCTTCTGGCGAGAGTTCTGGCTCGTTTAGTGCAAACGGTAGCAGCTCGGCTAAGGTTGTCGATGCCTCAAAAGCTTCACCTTCTTGGTCAAGACGAACAAACCGATCCAATGGGTCATCAGTGATTTGTATGGCCCATAAGAATGCACAGTCATAGCTCTCGACTTCTGCTTCGAGGCCGCCACGCTCACCCAAAACGCGCGACTCAGCACCACCAATTTGCACATGAAGCATGTCGTCTTCGACAGCGTCGTCTTCGCCGAGCGCTCGACCAAAAATGACCCAGTCAGCCCCATCGGTGCTGCCGACTTCAGCCAAGACGGCAGCCCCCATGTAGGCGCTCAGTGCATCAGCGGTCTTGCCAAGCATGGCGAGTTCGGCGTCAGAAAAGGTCAAGGTTGTGTTCATTGATTCATGGCCAGCTAATTGGTGACATTGGTGTCATTCAGTCGCTTAATCATAGTTCACCAGAGAACCCACGAGAGCGCCTACAATGGTGTTTTATTTCCAAGCACTTCGCGAAGCAGAGGACAGATGGCTCAGTACGTATACACCATGAACCGTGTCGGCAAGATTGTGCCGCCCAAGAAACAAATCTTGCGCGATATCTCGCTGTCTTTTTTCCCAGGCGCCAAAATTGGCGTTTTGGGTGTCAATGGATCGGGTAAATCCACGCTACTGAAGATCATGGCTGGTATTGACAAGGAAATTGAGGGCGAAGCCATTCCAATGCCAGGTCTTAACATCGGTTACTTGCCACAGGAGCCAGCGTTAAACGCTGAGCAC
>CALBEY010000073.1 GCA_937888805.1 uncultured Burkholderiaceae bacterium | reverse complement strand
TCTGTAAGGGCACATTCGGTTCTGACTTGGACCTCAGCGGCCTAACGTTGGTGGTGGATGCTGCCAACGGTGCGGCTTATCACATTGCGCCGCACGTTTTTCGTGAGCTTGGGGCTTTGGTTCATCCCATCGGCGTGAGTCCCAATGGTTTCAATATCAATGATGGTGTTGGGGCTTTGCACCCTGAGAATTTGGCTCAAGCGGTTCTAGAAAAGGGTGCTGATTTTGGGATCGCACTGGATGGCGATGCCGATCGGGTTTTTATCGTTGACCACGAAGGGCGGCTTTACAACGGCGATGAGCTGCTGTTTGCGATCGTTCGAGAACGCATGATGCGCGGACCTGTGGCGGGTGTTGTTGGCACACTAATGACCAACTTCGGTTTGGAGCGTGCCCTCTCGGCACTACAAATCCCGTTTGAGCGAGCCAAAGTGGGTGACCGCTATGTGCTTGAGCTTTTAAAAGAACGCGGTTGGGTAATCGGTGGCGAAAGCTCTGGGCATTTATTGTGTTTGGATTGCCATTCAACCGGTGACGGCATCGTGGCTGCACTTCAGGTGCTAGCGGCGTTAAGACGACATCGCTGTTCAATGTCTGAATGGGTTAAAGATTTGACGATGTTGCCCCAAGTCATGATCAATGTGCCGATTGCTGCCGGTGTCGACTGGCAGTCCCACAACGGCCTGAAGCAGGCACAAGCTGATGTTCAGGCGCAACTGGGTCAATCCGGGCGTGTTCTCATTCGGGCATCAGGCACCGAACCAAAGCTAAGGCTGATGGTGGAAGCAGGAAGTGAAGCGGTGGCCAGTGCTTGCGCACAAAAATTAGCTGACTCTTTGAGCTAGTTCTGTCATAGTTCTGTCATGATTCGGTCAAATCGTTGACATAAGCGACAGGCAAACTGTCTCAAATGTTTAGTGAGGCCTATATGTTGGAACTTGTTCGTAGTCGTTCTAGTTTGTTTACCTTGCCAGCCAAGGGTGCCGTACCCAGTGACCTTTCCGTGGGTTTGGCGCAATCTGACGAAGAGCTCGAGGCGATTCAGCGCTTGCGCTTTGATGTTTTCTCTTCTGAATATTCTGCCAAGATGGCCGCCCCAGGCCAAAACATCGACAAAGATACGTTTGATCAATGGTGCGAGCACCTGATGGTCAAAGACATGACCAGTGATCAAGTGGTAGGTACATACCGCGTGTTAACGCCCCATCAAGCCAAACGCGCTGGCGGCTATTACAGTGAATCGGAGTTCGATTTGTCTGCCTTAGGTACGACCAAGGATTCTTTGGTTGAGTTTGGACGTGCCTGTATTCGCGAGGATTTTCGC
>CALBEY010000072.1 GCA_937888805.1 uncultured Burkholderiaceae bacterium | reverse complement strand
AACGAGTTTCTCTTTAATACGAGCCGATTTACCTGAACGATCACGCAAAAAGTACAGCTTGGCACGACGCACATCACCACGACGCTTCACTTCAATCGATGCGATCTGTGTCGAATACAACTGGAAGGTTCTTTCCACAGCTTCACCTGAGGAGATCTTACGAACCGTGAATGCAGAATTCAAACCACGGTTACGGCGAGCAATAACAACGCCTTCGTAAGCCTGAGCACGCTTACGGGTGCCTTCAACAACGTTCACGTTCACAACGACGGTGTCACCAGGACCAAATTCAGGAATGGTTTTGCCTTCGGTCAATCGTGCGAGTTCTTCTTGCTCAAGAATTGCAATTAAATTCATTTTCTAACTCCATCAGCATCTTGCTCTCGGTCATCATGCGCAATGCTATTGAGCACATGCGACATTGTTTCTTTTCCATGTTCCAACCCATTCGGAAACATGGTACCGGGCAGAGGATACGTTAATAACCCACCATTCTAGCTCAAATCAATCAATAGGGTAGAACGCAAGCGTTTTAACGATCAACGATTAGAAGCCAACAATGGCACCGAGCCACATCAAGCCGGGCACTAGCGCAGCCCAAAGGGCAACCAATGCGATATCTGCGCGTATGGCTTTGGCATCAGACTTGGCGCAAAGGGGCTTACCCAAGAGTTCTGGATTGATCATCGTGCCTGTTTGTGTGAAAGCCGTCATTTCAGTGTCCTTGTCTAATTTGATTGAGGCGATAGGATTACTGTACATCAATACAGTACTGTATGCAAGAACAGTATTTGATCGGGTTGTGCAAAGTACAACCGTTGTTCAGAATATGGCAGCGCCAATTAGCGCAAATAAATTCATCTGGAGCGTTTTTTTAATGAGTGAGCCCGTCACATCTAGCCATGCCCTGCTTAGTGTTTTTTCTCAAGCAGGCATTGATCGAGTCTTTTTGGTGCCTGGCGAGAGCTATTTGGGTGTACTCGATGCGCTCGTTGACTTTCCCCAAATCGACACAGTCACTTGCCGCCATGAAGGCGGTGCTGGCTTTATGGCTGTCGCTGACGGCCGCCTAACGGGTCGCCCAGGTGTGGCCATGGTCAGCCGTGGGCCAGGCGCCTCGCATGCAGCCATTGCCGTGCATACCGCCCAACAGGACGCTGTACCTTTTATCTTGTTGATTGGGCAAGTCGCTGAAAAGGACCTACGTCGTGAGGCCTTTCAAGAAGTCGATTATCAACAAATGTTTGGTGGTATTGCCAAATGGGTTTTTGAATGCCGACACCCAACGCAATTGGCTGAAACAGCGGCCAAGGCCATCCGTGTGGCCACATCGGGCGCTTGTGGTCCAGTGGTCATTGTTTTGCCTGAGGATATTCAGCAGCAAGCCGTTGCCGTCGAGAAGTTCAAACAACGCCGACAAATCGCTGGCGTGCCTGCCGCAAGCGTCATGGCCTCATTGGGCGAGCAGATCACTGCTGCTAAAAAACCCCTGATTTTGGCCGGTGGTTGCTTCGAACGCCCTGGCGGGCGCGAGTGCCTCAAAGCATTCGCAGAACACTTCCAAATCCCCGTCGTGGTGACATTCCGCCGTCAAGATCTTTTTGAGAACGACCATCCGCTTTACGCCGGTAATATGGGGCTAGCCAACCCTGACGACCAAATGGCGTTATTGGCCGAATCTGATTTGGTCCTGGCCCTCGGAACCCGGCTTGGCGACATCACCACACAAAACTACCGCTTTCCAGCTTATGGTCGCGCGGCACAGACATTCGTTCATTGCTATCCCGACAGTCGCGTTGTCGGCTGGGATACAGAGGCTGACTTTCCTTTGGTTGCCGATCCGATCGACCTTGCCGATGTGTTGATGCAGTCCCTACCGCCTGCTAGCCATCCAAATCGCGATTGGCTTGCAGCCTGGCATGCCTTTCGTACCCGCTACATGACATGGCCCGAGCAAACGGCCAAAGATGACGTTGAGTTTGTACAAGTGGTTAAAGCGGTCATGGATCACGCCAGTGAGCAGACCACCATTTGCTTGGACGCCGGAACATTTGCCGCACCCGTCTACCGCTATGCGCCTTTCACCAAGGGCCGTCGACTCATGTCACCACTGGCTGGTGCAATGGGATACGGCACGCCAGCAGCGCTGGCTTGTGCCTTGCGTGATC
>CALBEY010000071.1 GCA_937888805.1 uncultured Burkholderiaceae bacterium | reverse complement strand
GTGGCACGCATCAAGGGTTACTGCATCGGGGGCGGTTTGAACTTGGCCCTCTGTTGCGACATTCGGATCGCCTGCGACAACAGTTCGTTTTCGATCCCAGCCGGCAAAATGGGTCTGGGCTACCGCTTGACCGCGATTCGCAACTTGGTGACCGCCACCGGACCAGCCAACGCGCTGGATATCTTTTTATCGGCGCGACGGGTTGCCGCCCAAGAAGCGCAACGCATGGGCTTGATCCAACACTTGGCGACCGAAGACACCTTTGAGCAAACAGTGCGCGAGCATTTGGATCGTATCGCCGCCAATGCACCCCTAACGTTGCGTGTGGGCAAGCATATGATTCGTCGTTTCCAAGACGTGCCATCTGAAATCGATATGGAAAAAATGCGCGATATGGTACTCAGTTGCTTCGCCAGCGAGGATTATCAAGAGGGTAAGCAAGCGTTTGCGCAAAAGCGTGCGCCTGTCTTCAAAGGCCGATAGTGACCAGTACGATACGGCATACCTCAAAATCTGCATAGCGAACACCCATGACTGATCTTTGGGTGCTGTTGTTTCCAAGTTTCACGATGTTTGCCGTCATGGTGCTCACGACAATTGTGGGTGGCACCATGCGAGCCTTTGCTGGGTTCGGTGGTGGCCTGTTGCTCGCTCCCATCTTTAGCCTCTACTTACCCCCCAAAGACGTGGTGGTAGTGGTTATTTTGTTGAATTTCGCAAGCACCTTCCAGTTATTGCCAGGCATGTGGAAAAGTATCGACTGGCCCCTGATCTGGCGCATGGTGCCCTCAGCATTGTTGGGCATCCCACTTGGCAGCTATGTACTTGCTGGCTTAGACGCCGCCTTGTTTCGGCAGATTGTGGCCGGTGTGGTGATTGTGTTGTCGCTCGTGCTCTTAACGGGCTGGTACTACAAAGGCCCACGGGGCCGCCTTCAAGACAGCATCGCTGGCATCACCAGTGGCATGTTGACCTCTGTGGCTGGCATTGGTGGCCCACCATTTGTGTTGTACATGTTGTCGGCCAAGGGCTTCTCGCCGGTGGAATTTCGCATCTTCTTCACCGTTTTCTTTGCTTTCACGCAACTCACCGCCATGACCATGCTGCTGATTCAAGGGGCGATGCAACCGCTGCAGTTTGGCTACGTTGGCACACTATTGCCACTTTACTTGCTGGCCACGGCGCTCGGCGCCTACTTGTTTGCCAAAGCACTAAAAAATCGCGCCAATCAAATCAAGCGTATTTCGCTGTGGTTGCTACTCGCTGTCGGCGTCATTACCTTCGCGATTTAGGTTTGGCTAGATCGGTTGGGCTTAATGCGTTTCAGTCTTACAATGCCGCCATGTCTGAACAAACACCCCAACGCGTTTTAATCACCGGCTGCCAAGGCCAAGTAGGTCATGCCTTGGTCCAACGACTAGCGCCTGACTTTCAACCCATCGGCTATGACCGCTTGGGACTTGACCTCAGCGACTTGGATCGCTTAGCTGACAAATTACACGCCGCCATCGAAGTTCATCAGCCCAGTGCGCTTATCAATGCTGCTGCGTTTACCGCCGTTGATCGGGCTGAGTCGCAAGAGTCGCTCGCCTACGACATCAATGCG